>URNJ01000005.1 GCA_900549215.1 uncultured Collinsella sp. | reverse complement strand
CCTGCCGATTTACACGCGCCTTTCTGATGCCGAGGAAAACGAGCGTAAGCGTCTTGGTCTTGCCGAGAGTGCGCAGAGCGAAATTACGGGCGTTGCCGATGAACTCGCCGGTCGTCATCTGCAGTTCCGTCCCATGGGCGCGGCGGATGCCGAGGGCGCGAGCGCGCTGGAGGCTGCCTGCTTTGAAGGTTCCGGACACAAGGCGTGGACGCCGGGTATGTTCCTGTCCGAACTGGGCGAGGACGTCGCTGCGCCGCGTAGTTGGTGGGTGGCACACGACGACGGCAAGCTGCTGGGTCTTGCCGGCGGTATGGTCGTGGACGGTGATGTGCAGATTCTGGATGTCGCCGTCGACCCGGCACATCGCCGTGAGGGCATTGCCCGCAAGCTGCTGTCGCATGTGAGCTATGATGCCCAGATGCTCGGCTGCACCACGGCTTCGCTCGAGGTCGAGGACGGCAACGAGGGAGCGATCGCGCTTTATAACGCTCTGGGCTTTACCGAGGCAGGATGGCGCCGCGGCTACTATGGTGCCGGCAAGGATGCCATCGTCATGACGGCTCCGCTGCCCCTGGTGCTTCCGGTCGACAATGCCTCGCCCGAGCCGACGGCGGCAGAGCAGCGCGTATGGCCGCTGCCTGCGCCTGGGCGCTCCGAGGGGGAGCGTGCCGAAATTGAGCGCCGCCGCCTAGTGCTCGCTATCGAGAGTTCCTGTGACGAGACGGCCGTGGCGATTATCGATGCGGATGGCAATATGCTGGCCAACCAGGTGTCGACGCAGATTGATTTTCATGCCCGCTTTGGCGGCGTGGTGCCCGAGATCGCCTCGCGCAAACACGTTGAGGTGATTGTGAGTGTCGTGGATGCGGCGCTCGAGGATGCCGCAGCATCGCTTGGTCTTGAGGGCGGAGCCATTGCCCCCAGCGAGCTTGTCGCCGTGGGCGTGACACAGGGTCCGGGCCTGGTGGGCGCGCTCGTGGTTGGCGTCGCCTTCGCCAAGGGCTTTGCCTACGCTGCCGGCAAGCCGCTCGTGTGCGTCAATCATCTTGAGGGTCATCTGTTTGCCAACCTGCTGGCGCAACCCGACCTCAAACCGCCGTTTATCTTCACGCTTGTCTCGGGTGGGCATACCATGCTCGTGCACGTGAAGGCATGGGGCGACTACGAGGTACTGGGTGAGACACTCGACGATGCTGTGGGCGAGGCCTTCGACAAGGTAGCCAAGGCGTTGGGTCTGGGCTATCCCGGTGGCCCCATCATCTCCAAGCTGGCCGAGACGGGCGACCCCCGCGCGATCGATTTCCCCCGTGCGCTTAACAGCAGGGGAGACTATCGTTTCTCGCTTTCGGGTCTTAAAACGGCCGTGACGCTCTACATTGAACAGGAGACCAAGGCAGGGCGCACGATTCACCTGCCCGATCTGGCAGCTTCGTTTGAGGCAGCTGTCTTTGACGTGCAGTACAAGAAAGCCAAAAACGCACTGCACGCTACCGGATGCAAGGAATACTGCATCGGTGGCGGTGTCTCGGCCAACCCGCATCTGCGCGAGATGATGATCAAGAAGCTTGGGCGTCAGGGGATTCGCGTAACGGTGCCGCCCTTGTCTGCCTGTACCGACAACGCAGCCATGATCGCGGAGGTCGCCCGCCGTAAATTTGACCGAGGGGAAATCTCGCCGTTCGATGTCGACGCCGATCCGAACATGACGCTGTAGCTGGTACGGTGCGGTCCCCGGACGGAGGGGCCGGATATAAGGTTTCCTGCTCTACAGTCCTGTGCAAGACGAAGGCCACATTAAGTGGCCTTCTTTGCGTGCGGAACTCGCGATATAGTTCATATGCGCCGCCCGGCTCCCGCGGCTCTCAGGGGCATCTCTCATGCAAAAACTGTCGTGGGGTAAAGTCCGAGGTCAGTGGCGTTTTATACCGAGAAATTCAAAAAAAGTTGAAAATTCATTACGAATTTGCGTTGACTTTAGGTAACTAAAGTTTCATACTCCTTTTCAACCACTGGGGGATGTGAACACGCACGGATCGTTCGCATCATGATTGAAGAGGATTTCTTAGACATGTTCACGCATCAGCTAAACATTATCAGCGTAGTAATTATCTGATGCGGGTTAGCACATACAGCTAGCCCGTACGATAACGGGCGGCTGATGAAGATGAGGGCCGTCGAGCGCAACCGACGGCCCTCATTTTTTATGTCTGGGAAGTTCTTTTTAGAGGAGGAAATGTAATGAACGGAGTTTTGCTCATGGTTGTGGCCGCGGCGGTGCTCGCCTGCGGCTATCTGGGCTATGGCCGCTGGCTGGCCAACAAGTGGGGCGTTGATAAAGAGGCCCTCACGCCGGCCAAGCGCATGAAGGACGGCAACAGCTTCTCGCCCGTCTCTGCCTTCACCGCGTTCTCACACCAGTTCAGCTCGATCTGCGGTGCCGGCCCTGTTACGGGTACGATCGTCGCCATGGCCTTTGGTTGGCTGCCCGTCGTGCTCTGGGTCCTCGTCGGCGGCATCTTCTTTGGCGCCGTCCACGACTTTGGCGCCCTGTACGCCTCGATGAAGAACAACGGCAAGTCGCTCGCTCAGCTCATCGAGAAGTACATCGGCAAGACTGGCCGTCGCCTGTTCCTGCTGTTCTGCTGGCTGTTCTGCATCATCGTCATCGCCGCCTTCACCGACATGGTCTGCAAGACGTTCATGTTCACCCCGGCCGTTGACGCTTCTGGTGCTGCTACCGGTGCCATCGACTTCACCAAGTCCTATGCCGCCGGCTGCGCTGGTACCATCTCCATCCTGTTCACCTTCGTCGCTATCGCCTTTGGTTGGGCCCAGAAGAAGTTCAACCTCACCGGCGCTGCCGAGTTTGTCACCGGCGTGGTCCTCATGGTTCTCATGTTCGCCGTCGGTATGCAGTTCCCGGTCTACCTGGATAAGTTCCAGTGGTTCGCCGTCGTCATGGTCTACCTGGTCTTCGCTGGCGCTATGCCCATCCAGATGCTCAAGACCCCGCGTGACTACCTTACTTCTATCATGATGATCGTCATGATCGTCTGCGCTGTTCTCGGCATCGTCGTCTTGGGCGTCAACGGTCAGGCCACTATCACCGCTCCGGTCTTCACCGGCTTCTCCACTGCCTCCGGCATGATGTTCCCGGTCCTGTTCGTCTCCGTCGCTTGCGGTGCTCTCTCCGGTTTCCACAGCCTCGTTTCTTCCGGCACCTCTTCTAAGCAGGTCGAGAAGGAGCAGGACGCCGTCAAGGTCGGTTACGGCGCCATGATCGTCGAGTCCTTCGTCGGCATCCTTGCCATCATCGTCGCCGGCATCATGTTCTCCGACATGAACACCGCCGGTACCGGCGCCCTCAACGCCGGTGTCGCTTCCACCCCGTTCCAGATCTTCGCCGCTGGCATCTCCCGCGGTATGCAGGCCTTCGGTGTTGACGGCACGCTCGCTACCGTCTTTATGACCATGAACGTCTCCGCTCTGGCCCTGACCTCGCTCGACGCCGTCGCCCGCATCGCCCGCACTTCGTTCTCCGAGTTCTTTGCCCAGACCAACGACGCCCTGGCCATCGAGTCCAAGGCCGGCTACATGAAGGTCCTCGGCAACCCCTGGTTCGCCACGGTCGTCACCCTGCTTCCCGGTCTCGCCCTCGCTTTTGGTGGCTATGCCAACATCTGGCCGCTCTTTGGTGCTTCCAACCAGCTGCTCGGCGGCATGACCATGATCACCCTCGCCGTGTTCTGCAAGTGCACCGGCCGCAAGGGCTGGATGCTCTACGTGCCCGTCGTCTTCCTGCTCTGCTGCACCTTCACCTCGCTGGTCCAGAGCGCCATGGGCTGCATGGCCGCTGTCCAGGCTTACGGCTTCTTCGGCACCATCCCGGCTACTGCCACCACGGCCGCCGTCTCCGTCGCCGCCACCAAGGGCCTGCAGCTCGTCTTTGCCGTCCTGCTGATGGTCCTGGGCCTCATCGTTGCCGTGAACTGCCTCAAGGAGTTCTTCGGCAAGGAGGCCGGTTCCATGCCCGACGAGGAGCCTGAGTGGTCCGAGATGGGCAAGGCCGAGTACGGTCGCGCTGCTGCCGCTGAGGCTCCCGCCGACGCCGAGGCCGCCAAGGCCTAGTCGGTCGGACGGGTTGAATCTCCCCTCTATTTGACTCGGAAAGACCGGGTCCGCAATCAAGCGGACCCGGTCTTTTTTCTTGTGAGAACAGGTGGCGCAGGGGCGTTCTCGCAGATGTTTTGCGTGGATAGGCTCGTGCGTTGTACCATATAGACGTATATGTGTGCATATGGAAGGGGCCCCGTGGCCAAGACGGTATATTCCGATAACCAAAATAATGTCGATGCCCTGGCTGAACGTCTGAGCAGCCAGACGTCGCTTTCTGCCGAGCGTGCCAAGCTGGTTGCCTACGACCTGCTCTGCCGCAAGGCGCTCAAGATTAAGTCGAGTGCGCTGGCGCAGATTTTCCGCTCCGTCGATAAGGAATGTGACACCAAGGCGATGCGCGATGAGCTTATCGCGGCAAATATCGTGACAAAGATCGAGGGTAGTGGCATTAACGGGCGCCCGGCGTTCTATACCATCAATGCCGAGATCCACGATGTCCAGGAGCAGCCTGCCGAGTCCGTCGAAGATTTTGTCGTCGAGGATTCCGCTGACGTGTCCGCTGTGGAAGAAGTTGCTCCGCGTGAGCATGTCGATACCGATGAGTTGCTCGATGAGAACGTCGTGCGTGCCTTTACGGCCAAGGCAGGACGCGGCGGTTTTGGCGGGGGTGGCAAGCGCGATGCGCAGCGCCGCGCCCAGCAGGAGCGCTTCCGTCGCGCCGTTGCTCGAAAGGGCGAGACGGATGCCGAGGCTGTTGAGACCGAGGTTGCTGCCGAGTCGCAGAGGCCCACGAAGGATCAAAAGCCCGTGGAGGCCCAAGAGCCCAAGTGCCGTCGCGGTGCTCACTATAAGGCTGCACAGCAGGATGCCGCGCGTGAGGTTGAAGAGTCTTCTGAGGTTGCAGACGATGTTGAGGAGTCTGCCAAGAAGGCTCCGGGTTCGTGTCGTCCCGGACGTGGTTTTGCGGGGCGCGCGTATCCCGTAAGGCGTCAGGAGAAGAGCGAGCCGGCTTCGACCACTCAGGACGAGAAGGACGAGAAGGCCGTTGAGCCGGCGGCTCGCGAACAGAAGCCTGTTGAGCCGCAGCTTGAGGCTGATGCCGAGGCCAAGGGCCAGCAGCCTACTGATGAGCAGACGGAGCGGGGCGCGTCGAGCAAGCCTCGCCGCCGTCGCCATCGTGGAGGCCGCAGCTCCCATGCCGAGACTGCAACCGAGAAGACCACGCCGCAGAACGAGGATGCGAAGGCCGAGGTTTCTTCGGGGCAGCCTAAGCGCCAGCCGGCGAAGGAGAGCAAGTTTGATCGTCCGCAGAAGCAGGCGTCTATGCCGAAGCACGAGCGCAATTCCCAAGGCGATTCTAAGCGCAAGTCTCAGAAGAAGCCGGAGTCTGCCGCAGCAGATACTGCTGCCCAGCAGCACAAGTCGTCCATCCACGGCGAGGTCTCGGCGTTTGCCCTTGCCCGCGTTTTAGGCAGGCAGCTGCTCAAGGTTGTCCCTACGCCTACGGCGCTCTCTAAGATCAAGGAGCAGCAGACACAGATCGTAAAGGTCGAGGGCAAGGACGGCAAAAAGGCTCCGCAGCGCACTCAGCACAACGAGATGTCCAACCGCAAGATTGCCGAGGAAATCGCAATCATCCAGGCTTGGATCGAGCAGAACCGAGGTGCCGATACGCCGGTTGCCTCGCGCCGCCAGCGTGCCTACCAGATCTTTAACGACGAGAAGGCTTTTGACGGCAAGCACGGTGAGCGCCTGATCAGGCGTATGACCGAAAAGGGCATCAGCATGCAGGCGATCAAGGTCGCCCCCAATCGCCCCGTGCACTTTACGGGCTTCTTTACGCTGGGTGCCGACAAGCCGTTCATTATGGTCGAGAACCTGGATACCTATGACGAGATCGTCAAGCTGCTGCGTGGCCGCAAGCACGCCAAGCTCTTTGGTATCAAAGTGGGCGGCGTGATTTTTGGCGGCGGTTGCAAGGCGAGCGTCTCGCATGCCCTGGACGATTATCTGGCCGAGATTGGCTATCGCTTTAACTACGTCTACTACGTGGGCGACATCGACCGCGAGGGTGCGCGCATCGTCGAGCAGGCTCGCAACGCCAATGTGGTTGAGATTCGCCTGCATGCCGGCATGTACCGCGCCATGCTCGCCGAGCATAAGCGCCGCGTGAAGGCCGGCGGCGAGTGCGAGCCCGCGGCTGCCAACCAGGGCGTGCCGCAGAACCTGGCAGCGACGATCAAGGATCTGCCCATGGTTACGCGCGTGCAGTTCCGCAACGTGCTACGTGAAGGCGGGCGCATTCCGCAGGAGATTCTGATGACCGCCGACTATCGGGATGGCGACTCGGGAAGCTTCGACCGCATGCTGAACAATTAGGGACGCGGGACCCCGACGGGCGGGGACACCGAATTAGGTTTCCTGCTCTACAGTCCTGCTCACGACGGAGGCCACATTAAGTGGCCTCCTGTTCGTGCGGAACTCGCGATAAACCTAATTCGGTGTCCCCGCCCGTCGGGGTCCCGCGGCACTTTGTAGATGGCGGCTCGCTTTTCGGAACTGGGCTGATATTTTCTTGATGCTTGGCGCTCTTGGTCCTAATGGGCTTGGGGCGCCTTCGCGTTTCCTCAGCTCCGCACCCTTGCGGGTTCGAATCCCTCCGCTTGCCCACAAGAAAAGCCTCCCGATCGGCTATGCGTTCGAGAGGCTGGTTTCTTTGGCTGGGACGGAGGGATTCGAACCCCCAACAGCCGGCACCAAAAACCGGAGTTCTACCGTTGAACTACGTCCCAATGTGTGGTGTTGCCCAAAAGCAACTCGTTTAGTTTACCTAATCTGCGAGGGCATCGCAAACGCCATCGAGCAGGCGCACAGCGAGTGTCTGCGCGTCGCTGGCCGTGAAGGTGCCGTTGTAGCGCGTCATGCCCGTGAGCTCAATGCGAATGCGTGCTGGCTTCTGCTGCGCGGCGACATTGGCAGTGCGGATGCGCTGGGCCAGGTTGTGGCACTCGGCGAGGGCGATCGTGGCGCGCGGTGCGGCGTCGGCGGGCAGCTCATCGCTTGCGATCTCGAGCACCAAGTCAACGTCGGTTGGGACCTCGGAGTCGCAGAGCATCATGCCGCTGTTGTCGGTCGTTGCCGTGGCGATATTCCACATGCGCGACGCAACGCTGCGTGCGATGGGGTCCTCGCCGATAACGGCAATCTGGAAACGCTCGAGCACGTTGGCGGCGCGAGCAAAACCGATACGGGACTCGGCTTCGGTGACCGAGGGCTTGCCCTCCCACACATGGTGCAGGCGGTTGATGTAGGCGTAGGTGTCCTGGAAGGCCATGCCGTCGGCAAACAGGCCGACATTTTCCTGGAACTGCTGTAGGGCGGCCTCGGTATGCGGACCAAAGTAGCCGTCGTCTTCGCCACAGGCAAAGCCCAAAACGTTGAGAGCGCGCTGCAGGGCCTGCACATCGGCGCCATGGAAATTGGGCATGCGCAGATAGAGGGTGCGGTCGCCCAGCTTATACGAAGCGTCTACAAGGGCGCTCCAACAGGGGATATCGACGGCATGACCGGCAGCAAGGCCGCTGTCGAGCCTGAAGGTGCTGACGGCCTGCTCAGTGGTGGCTCCAAAGTACTTGTCGGTGACTTCGGCGGCATCAATCGTGTAGCCGAGCTGCAGGAGACGAGACTGCACGTCCTCGACGGCTGCTCCTTGCATGCCCGTTGTAATAGGTTCCATGAACGAACCCCTTTCGGCGTACCATTCGTACTATTTGAGCGTCTGTCGGATAGACAACGCAAAGGGATGCATAAACATGCACTCAACAGTGTAGCAAGTTGTGCCTAAATACGCTGCTGACAGGTTTTATAACCCCCGTTAGTTAAGGCGCTCCACAAAGAAATCTGCCATGGAGAGGAACAGCTCGCGTGCGTGCGGATCAAGCTCAACGTTCTCGATGGCCGCTTTGGCCTTAGCGGTCAGGTCGAGCGCGTAAGTGTGGGCGTAATCGATGGAGCCGGTCTCCTGGAAGATCTCCACGGCGCGTGCGAGCTGCGCGGGATCATCGGTGCCCGAGGAAAGAATCGCCTCGACCTCGTCGTGGTGGCGCTCATCAGAGAGGGCGTGTACGGCGACAAGCGTGCGCTTGCCCTCGGTGATGTCGGTGCGGAAGTCCTTGTTGGCGGCTTCCTTAGTGCCGACAAGGTTGAGCAGGTCGTCCTGAATCTGAAAGGCAAGGCCTGTGTGCAGGCCAAAGGCGCGCAGCGCTTCGATTTGCTCATCGCTGCCGCCGCCGATAATGGCTCCGGCGGCAAGCGGCGTGGCTCCGCTGTAAAACGCGGTCTTGTGCGTCGCCATGTCCAGGTAGTCATCAACCGAGATATCAAAGCGCCCGTCACGGACCCAACCCAGGTCGAGTGCTTGACCCTCGATGGTGCGGACGATCATCTCGGTAAGCTCATGGAGCACGCGCAGCTTCACGTCGGACTCCAGCGTAGGGTCGTCGAGAACCGTCTTGGTGACCATGGTGAGCGCCAGGTCGCCACAATTGATGGCAAGGCCCGTGCCCTCGGTAAGGTGCATGCAGGGCTTGCCTCGACGAAGCTGTCCGTTGTCGGCGATGTCGTCGTGGATCAGCGCGCCCGACTGGAAATGCTCGATGGCTGCCGCGGCGCTGCGGGCGCTCTCAAAGCTACCGCCCACTGCGGTTGCGGCGAGCATACAGATAAGCGGGCGGTGGCGCTTGCCGGCGTTGGCCGTAAAAGCCGAGAGCGGCGCATACAGGTAGCGCTCGATATCGGCAGAGGTCGCCTGTCCGTCAAAGAACGTGGCCAGATAGTCGTTAATCTGGTCAAAGTGCTGGGCTAAAAAGCTGGTAAACGGACTGGACACGGGTTCTCGCATTCTTTCTGAGGTTGCATTGATGCAATATGCAGACAACATATTGCCACATCAGGGCGTTTGGCGCGGCAGTTTTGGCGATTTAGGACAACGGGCGTGCGTTTGATGGAGCGTGCCTAAATCAGCCTAAAATGCTCGAGCGCCGCAACGACACCGTCATGATCGACGGTGTCGGTCACGTAATCGGCCTTATCCTTGAGATAGTCCGGTGCGTTGCCCATCGCAATGCCGACATCGACGGCGTTCATCAGCGAGACGTCATTGCTGGCGTCGCCAATGCCGTATACGGTTCCGTGGTGGGGATCGAGGGCGTCGAGTACAGACTGGATGCCCCCGCGCTTCGTGCATTCGCGGGGCGAGATTTCGGTTACCTCGAGTTCGAGCTCGTTAAAGCACAGCAGCGGCTCAAGTGTCTTATCTTGAGCGATGTGGTTGGCGAGCGATGTAGACATCAAGATCTTGTAGACACTGTAATGTTGCAGCTGCGTGACTGCGTCGCCCAGGGTGCGCGCGTATCCGGGGGCATCGGGGGCATCGGCACTCATGCGCACGACGCCGTTGAGGCCCTCAAAGCGGATGACCTCGCCCGATTGCTCAAGATAGGGGGCAAGATGCTGCAGCATGCTGGGCGTCATCGACAGATCGCGAATTGCGTGTCCGTTGATCTCGACGTAACCGCCCGCAAGACAGACGATGCCGGTCCAGGGCAGCTCAAGAAGTTTGGGGTGGATGCAGCTGAGGGTGCGCCCTGTGCAGATAAAGGCCATGTTGCCGTTGGCGACAAACTCGCGGATTGCCTGCGAAACCGCCTCGTTGGGATAGGGGGAGAGGTCCCGCTCGTCTTCGGGAAGGTCTTGGGCGAGCCTGGGGTCTTGCCAGGCGAGCGTTCCGTCGATATCGAAGAAGCAGATATCGCCGCGCTTATGGGCTGCGCTGGCGGCAGGGGAGGCCGAGGTGGTGGGCACAAATCCCGGCTCGAGGCCCATGATCTGGTCAAAATGCTCTTTAACGCGGGGAACGGAGATGCCGATGATCACCTGGGCGGTCTTGCCCGTAATGATGAGGCCCTTGGCGCCCACCGCGACAAACGACGCGTTATCTGCAACGATGGAAGGGTCTGCGACCTCGACGCGCAGGCGCGTGGCGCAGTTGGTTGCGCCCACGATATTGCCAACGCCACCTAAAAGCTGAATTACCCGCTCAGCGAGGACGTGATCTTGATCGGATCGACTATCGACCTCGTCATTGGGGGATTGCTCTTTGGCAAAGTCGCTTCCCGTTAAACAATCGATTGCCGCGCGATTGGCGACATGATCCTCGCGGCCCGGCGTCTTAAGGTCATAGACCAAGATGAGTGCTCGAAAACTAACAAAGAAGATGAGGCTAAAGGCAAGGCCGATACCGAGCGCCAAAAGATAGGCACCGGCATGCGTGCGCATGAGCGGAATAAAGTTGAAGGCTGCCATCTCCATGAGGCCGCCCGAGAAGATGCCGACGATGCCAAAGAGATTCATGGCTGTGGCAAGGCAAGACGATAAGACGGCGTAGAGCAAAAAGAGCCCGGGGTGGGTGAACATAAAGAGAAACTCGAGTGGCTCGGTAACGCCGCAAACCACCGAGGCGATGATGGCGGGAGCAAGGATGACCCTGAGGCCGGCGCGGCGCTCGGGTTTTGCGGTGGAGTAGAACGCAGCTGCGATGGCAGGAAGGCCAAAGAGCTTGACCCAGCCGGTGGCGGTAAAACCGGCCCACGGCGCAAGCTCATTAAGGGGGCGCGTGCTATGGGAGAGGATGGGGAGCAAACTGCTCCACGTGGCGTAGATGCCGTCGTTAATGACCAGGTTGTCGTAGTAGATCGGCATGTAGAGCAGGTGGTGCAGGCCAAAGGGCTCGAGTGCTCGTTCTAAAAAGACAAAGATGCCCACGCCAAAGGGACCGACGCCTGCAAGCGCGTGACGCAGCGTATCGGTCACAGCGTATACGAAGGGCGCGATGGCGGCCGAGATAGCGGCAAGGGCAAACACGGCAAAAAAGCTGATGAGGTAGACCAGCGAGGAGCCCGAGAAGGTGCCGAGCCAATCGGGAATCTTGGCATCGTAGAAGCGGTCATGGACGGCGACGACGGTTGCCGATACCGCTAGCGGGCCGATAATGCCGGTGTCGAGCGTCTTGATGCCGTCGATGACGGTGATACCGCTGGCGGGGGTCAAAGATGACGGGTACTCAAGTCCAAGGTTGTCTCCGCTCAGCTTAATGATCTCGCTCAAAAAGAAGCAGTAGGCAAAATAGGCGACGAGAGCCTCGAGGCAGCAACGAGCCGGTTGTTTTTGGGCAAGACCGATGGGCAGCGCTACGGCAAAAAGGAGCGGGAGGCGTTTAAAGACCGTCCACGAGCCGCGCTGGATGATGGTCCAAAAAACGTACCAAGGGGTTCCGTATACGGCGAGATCGCCGACGATGTCCGCAGTCGTTGCGAGAGCGGAGACGCCGACCATGAGGCCTGATATAGAAAACAGCATGGCGGGCGCGAACATTGCCCCGCCAAAGCGTTGGATTTTTTGCAGCATGTTCTGCCTTCCGAATATCGAGGCGCGTTGCGCGTGGGGAAACGTTTAAACAATGGATTCATTGTAGAGGACCAGACGATTGTCGTACCGGCAGTTTTGAGCGAAACCGATTTGGGCATGACAAAAACCGTCAACGGTTAAATCCTGTCGCTTTACCGATATTCGGTTTAAACAACTTTAAGAAATGCTATCGTGCCTAGCCGGAAATGAATAATGTAGAGGTGAAACAAATGCCAAAAGCGATATACGAAGGAATCTACCGAGAAATACGCTCGCGCATCATTAATGGGACCTATGCGTTTCAGGAGATGCTGCCAACCGAAGCCGAGCTGACCGCGGAGTTCGGATGCACTCGCAATACCGTCCGTCGCGCCTTGGGTATGCTGGCCGACGGGATGTTTGTGCAGCCCATACACGGCAAGGGCGTGCGCGTTATTTGGCTTAAGGGCGAAACCGACATGTTGGGTGCACTCGAAGAGGTTGAGTCGTTTGGCGAGTTTGCAAAGCGCAACAATGCCGTTGCATCGACGGATGTTAAGTCTTTTGAACATCTGGTCTGCACCGAGCAACTCTCTCGTCACCTGGGCTTTAAGGTGGGCGAGGAGTTGATTCGCGTGGTGCGCGTCCGTAGCCTTAACGGTAGCGCCCGCCAGGTGGACCACGGCTATTTTCTGGAGTCGATCGCCAAAGGCCTGACGCCCGAGATCGCCGCAAAGTCAATTTACGACTATCTGGAGCACAAACGCGGCGTCAAAGTGATGGCGAGTCGCCGTACGGTGAGCGTCGAGCTTGCCAACGATGAGGACTGCAGCTATCTTGACCTCGGCAAATACAACTGCGTTGCCGTCATGGAGAGCCAGTCGTACACCTCGGACGGCATCTTGTTCGAGGTCACGCACGCCCGTACGCACCCCGAGATCTTCCATTACCGCGTCAATTCCAAGCGATAGCCGGCTAGCTCGCAGCCTGACGAGACTCATGCCCTCAAAGCGAAAGCGCCCGGTCAAACCGACGATGCATCGGCTTGACCGGGCGGTTTCTCTGCATTTGGTAACAATTAATTGTTTATACAAAACTTGTCAAGTATCAAGTTGAAATTACCGTTCACCGATGTTTTTCTACCGCTCTAGTAATACTTGTTCAAACAACTAGCCAAATAGCGTATTGTACAAATCAGCAAAAGGGGCAAAGTCCCCGAGCCAATCTCCGAAGGCGGCGGCAAAGGGTGCCGCCACGGTGTGAAAGGGTGGATTGTAATGAAGAACGAAATGAGCAGAAGGCAGTTCCTGGGCTTTGCTGGTTCCGCGGCTGCGGTGCTTGGTCTGGGTCTCGTGGGCTGCGGTGGTTCTGCCGGCTCCGGCTCCTCTGCTTCTGGTGACGCTGCCGAGGTCTACTTCCTCCAATTCAAGCCCGAGGTCGACAAGGAGTGGAAGGAGATCGCCAAGGCTTATAAGAAGGAGAAGGGCGTCGAGGTCAAGATCGTGACCGCTGCCTCCAACACCTACGAGGAGAAGCTCAAGTCCGAGATGTCTAAGAGCTCCGCTCCGACCCTGTTCCAGGTCAACGGTCCCACCGGTCTTAAGAACTGGAAGGATTACTGCGCCGACCTGTCCGATACCAAGCTCCGCGGTGAGCTCATTGACGACTCCCTGGCTCTGCAGTCCGATGGCAAGGATTTGGGCATCGACTGGGTCCAGGAGAGCTACGGCATCATTTACAACAAGCAGCTGCTCGAGAAGGCTGGCTACAAGGCCGAGGACATCAACTCCTTCGACAAGCTGAAGGCTTGCGCCGACGACATCCAGGCCCGCAAGGACGAGCTTGGCGTTGAGGGTGCCTTCACTTCTGCCGGCATGGATGACTCCTCCAGCTGGCGCTACACCACCCACCTCGCCAACCTCCCGCTCTACTACGAGTTCGAGAAGGAGCACAACCAGGAGGACGACGAGATCAAGGGCGAGTATCTCGACAACTTCAAGCAGATTTTCGACCTGTACATCACCGACTCCACCTGCGATCCTTCGCAGCTTGCCTCCAAGACCGGCGACGACGCCACCAACGAGTTCGCAACCGGCAAGGCCGTCTTCTATCAGAACGGCTCTTGGGCATACGCTGACCTCACCAAGGCCGGTATGACCGACGACCAGCTCGGCATGCTGCCGATCTACATCGGCGTCGACGGCGAGGAGAACCAGGGCCTGTGCTCCGGCGGCGAGAACTACTGGTGCGTGAGCTCCCAGGCTTCCGAGGATGCTCAGAAGGCCACCGAGGACTTCATGTACTGGTGCGTCACCGCTGACACCCCGACCAACATCATCGCCGACAAGATGGGTCTGACCGCTCCGTTCAAGAGCGCCAAGGAGACCACCAACGTCTTCTCGCAGCAGGCCGTTGCCATGGCCAAGGACGGCAAGAAGACCGTCGCTTGGGACTTCGTCTACATCCCCTCTGAGGAGTGGAAGAAGAACCTCAAGCAGGCTCTGATCGCCTATGCTGCCGACAACAGCAAGTGGGACGGCGTCAAGAACGCCTTCGTCGATGGCTGGAAGACCGAGAAGGCTGCTTCCGAGTAAGCAGTTGCTGCCCAAGCTATCTGATTAGCGACAGGGGGCGGGCAGACGTTGGTTTGCCCGCCCCCTGCATATTGAAAGGACCCTTCTATGGGCAAAGCACTCAAGCGCTGGTGGCCGCTCTTTATGCTGCCCACGTGCCTGGCGTTTATGATCGGGTTCGTGATTCCCTTTATCCAGGGCTTCTATCTCTCGTTCTGCCAGTTTATTACCATTAACAACGCGCATTTTGTCGGTATTGAGAACTACGTGCGCGCACTGTCCGATCCGCAGTTTGCCACGTCGTTCTTCTTTACGGTGGCGTTTGCCTTCCTGTCGACGGTGCTCATCAACGTGATCGCCCTCGCCATCGCGCAGGCGCTCACCCGCAAGGCGCTCAAGGGCACCAACATCTTCCGTACGATCTTCTTTATGCCTAACCTGATCGGCGGCATCGTGTTGGGCTACATTTGGCAGATCCTGATCAACTGCCTGCTTTCCAACATCGGCGCCCAGCTCATTGCCCTTAACTCTGCTGCTGGCTTCTGGGGCCTTATCATCCTGACCCTGTGGCAGCAGGTCGGCTACATGATGATCATCTACATCGCCGGTCTGCAGTCCATTCCGTCCGACTACATCGAGGCCGCCAAGGTCGACGGTGCCACGGCATGGCAGACGTTTTGGAAGGTTAAGATCCCCAATCTGATGCCGACCATCACCATCTGCCTGTTCCTGTCCATCACCAACGGCTTTAAGCTGTTCGACCAGAACCTCGCCCTTACCGGCGGCGCCCCCGCGCACTCCACCGAGATGCTCGCCCTGAACATCTACAACACGTTCTATTCGCGTGCCGGTATCGCATGGCAGGGCATCGGTCAGGCCAAGGCGGTTATCTTCTGCATCCTGGTCGTAGCCATCTCCATGATTCAGCTTAAGGCCACGAGGTCCAAGGAGGTGCAGCAGTAATGAAACGCGATAAGGTTATCAACCGCGCGCTCTCGATTTTCTTTACGATTCTGTCGCTCGCGTGGATCTACCCCGTGTTCATGATTGCGCTCAATTCCTTTAAAAAGGCAACTGCAATCAGCACCACCACGGCATTCGATCTGCTCACGCCCGAGACGTTCAACGGCCTCGCAAACTACATGCACGCCCTTAACGAGCAGGGCTTTGCCTCGGCATTTATGTACTCGCTCATCATCACGGTCACGTCGGTCGTGCTGATTCTGGTGTGCTGCTCCATGTGTGCTTGGTACGTAGTGCGCGTCAACAGCAAGATCTCGAACTTCTTCTATTACCTGTTCGTCTTCTCGATGGTCGTGCCCTTCCAGATGCTCATGTTCACGCTGTCCAATTTGGCGGACCGCATCGGCTTCAACACGCCGTTCAACATCTGCTTTATCTACCTCGGCTTTGGCGCGGGCCTGGCGGTCTTTATGTTCGCCGGCTTTGTAAAGAACATCCCGCTCGAGATCGAAGAGGCGGCCATGATTGATGGCTGCAACCCGGTCCAGGTGTTCTTCAAGATCGTCCTTCCCATCATGAAGCCCACCTATCTTTCGGTCGGCATTCTCGAGACCATGTGGGTCTGGAATGACTATCTGCTGCCCTACCTTACGCTCGACTCTACCAAGTACAAGACCATTCCTATCTTGATCCAGTACTTCCGCGGCGGCTACGGCCACGTCGAGCTCGGCCCCATGATGGCCTGCATCATGATGGTCGTTGTCCCCATCGTCATCATGTACATCTTCTGTCAGAAGTACATCATTGACGGCGTTGTGGCAGGTGCCGTCAAGGGCTGATGCCGTAACTGTTTTGCAAGTTTCTGCGGCGCCACCCAGCACGGCGCCGCGTATCGAAAGGTAAAGACATGGCCGAGATCGTTCTCAAACATGTTCAGAAGGTGTATCCCAACAACGAGTCGAAAAAGAAGGGCTTCTTTGGCAAAAAGAAGAAGACCGAGGAGAAGAAGCACAACCTCAAGGTTACCGAGGACGGTGTGCTCGCTGTAGAGGACTTCAACCTCACCGTTCACGACCAGGAATTCATCGTCCTCGTTGGCCCCTCTGGCTGCGGTAAGTCCACGACGATGCGCATGGTCGCCGGCCTGGAGGACATTACCTCGGGCGACGTGCTCATCGACGGCAAGCGCGTCAACGACGTGGCGCCCAAGGACCGCGACATCGCCATGGTGTTCCAGAGCTATGCTCTGTACCCCAATATGACGGTGTACGAGAACATGGCGTTTACGCTTGAGCTCAAGAAGGTCCCCAAAGACGAGATCGACCGCAAGGTTCGCTCCGCTGCCGAGATCTTGGGTATCACCGAGTATCTCGACCGTAAGCCCAAGGCGCTCTCCGGCGGTCAGCGTCAGCGCGTCGCCATCGGCCGCGCCATCGTGCGTGATCCTAAGGTCTTCCTGATGGACGAGCCGCTGTCCAACCTGGACGCCAAGCTGCGTAACCAGATGCGTGCCGAGCTCATCAAGCTGCGCCATGAGATCAAGGGCACGTTC
The DNA here is from genome assembly GCA_900549215.1 of uncultured Collinsella sp. Taxonomy (GTDB): domain Bacteria; phylum Actinomycetota; class Coriobacteriia; order Coriobacteriales; family Coriobacteriaceae; genus Collinsella. The sequence continues at coordinate 8,526 of URNJ01000005.1, read as the reverse complement.
ATCTACGTCACCCACGACCAGACCGAGGCCATGACCCTTGGAGACCGCATCGTGGTCATGAAGGATGGTGTTGTCCAGCAGATCGCCACCCCGCAGGAGGTCTTCAACCATCCCGCAAACATCTTCGTCGCCGGCTTCATCGGCGTGCCGCAGATGAACTTCTTCGATGCCCAGCTGGTGCGCTCGGGCAACGGCTTTACCGTCAAGACCGAGGATATGAACGTGGCGCTCGCCCCCGAGACCTGCGCTCAGCTTGCTCTCAACTGGGACGGCGGCGACGTGAAGGAGATCACGGCCGGCGTGCGCCCCGAGCAGATTTTGCTTGCCGACAAGGACGAGGAGGGTGCGCTCCAGGGTACCGTCGAGGTGACCGAGCTCATGGGCTCGACCGAGCATGTCCACGTGACCGCTCCCGACGGCCAGTTCGTCCTGATTATCCCCGTCGTCGACCTCGAGGCCAAGGGCGCGCTCAAGGCTGGCGACACCATCTGGTTCAAGTTCGAGAAGAACGCGACCCATCTCTTCGATAAGGTCTCTGGTAAGAACCTTATCTAGGCCCGGTGCATCCAGGCCCTCCCTTTGGGCGACTGCGGTATTGCCATCCTTTTGCCGCGGTCACATATAAGGCTCCCCTCCCGTCCACTGGGCGAGAGGGGAGCCTTTCTTTGTGTTGGGATTGTCTGACCGGTCGTTTGTCTCGATCTGTAACGGGTAGGGCCGATTTCGGACGTTAGATGTTACAGATCGAGACGGTTCCGCTGAGCTAACCATTTCATCTAAATCTGTAACACCAAAGGTGAATTTCAGCTGCTAGATGTTACAGATTGAGATAAACCCAAGGGAAGGGGCCGGTATGTCTCAATCTGTAACAGCTGGGACCGTTTTTACCGAGTAGTTGTTATAGATCGAGATTGTTTGGCCGAGTCGGGTCACAGGGTAACGTGCGGGCACAAGAAACGGAGTCGTGTTGCCACGACTCCGTTTCTCAAGAGGATGGGTAAGGGAAGCGAAATTAGTTCAGGTGCCAGATCTCGTCGTTGTACTGGGAGATGGTGCGGTCGGACGAGAAGGTGCCGGCGTTGGCGATGTTGATCAGCGCCTTGCGCATCCAAGCGTCCTGGTCCTCGTAGTCGGCCAGCACGCGCTCCTTGGTCTGGATGTACTCCTCGATGTCGAGCAGGGCCATAAACCAGTCCTTGCCCTTAATGTCGTCGTGCAGGCGCTGCAGGCGCTCCGCGTTGCCGGTCGCCATAAAGGCGGGGTTGGTGATGAAGTCCACCAGCAGTTTGATGCCGGGCTTGCGGTAGAGCGCGCCGGCATCGTAGGTGCCGTCGGCGTAGAGCTGCTCGACCTGTTTGGACGAGGCACCAAAGGTATAGATGTTCTCGTCGCCCACGAGCTCGGCAATCTCCACGTTGGCGCCGTCGAGCGTGCACAGGGTTAGGGCGCCGTTGAGCATGAACTTCATGTTGGAGGTGCCGCTCGCCTCCTTGGAGGCCAAGCTGATCTGCTCGGAGATGTCAGCGGCGGGGATCACGCGCTCGGCGGCGGTGACGTTGTAGTTCTCGATCATGACAACCTGCAGGTAGGGAGCCACGTCGGGGTCGTTTGCAATCCACTGCGACAGCGTCAGAATCAGATGGATGATGTCCTGCGCGATAGTGTAGGCAGGCGCCGCCTTGCCGCCAAAGATGATGGTGACGGGGTGCTTGGGTCTGTTGCCGTTCTTGATGTCGAGGTACTTCCAGATGATGTAGAGCGCGAGCATCTGCTGGCGCTTGTACTCGTGGATGCGCTTGACCTGAACGTCGATGATAGCGTTGGAGGGAATGGTCACGCCCTGCTCGAGCGCCATGAACTGGCGCATGATGGCCTTAGCCTCGACCTTGGTGGCGGCCAGGCGCTCAAGAACGTCCTTGTCGTCGGCGAACTTGGCGAGTTTGCTCAGATCGCCGGTGCTGCGCCAGTCGGTGCCGATCACATCGTCGAGCAGGCTGGCGAGCGCGGGGTTGGCCCCATGGATCCAGCGGCGGAAGGTGATGCCGTTGGTCTTGTTGGAGAACTTCTCGGGATAGATCTCGTAGAACGGATGAAGCTCGGTGTCCTCCAGGATCTTGGTGTGGAGGGCGGCTACGCCGTTGATGGAGAAGCCAAAGTGGATGTCCATGTGGGCCATGTGGACGGTGTCGTGCTTGTCGATGATGGCGACGCGCGGGTCATCGTGCTCGGCTTTCGCGATCTCATCGAGCTTGACGATAATGTCGGCGATGGCAGGGGAGACCTTCTGCAGGCTGGCAAGCGGCCACTTCTCGAGCGCCTCGGCAAGAATCGTGTGGTTAGTGTAGGCGACCATGGAGCGTACGATGGTCACGGCCTCGTCAAACTCGATGCCATGCTCGGTGGTGAGCAAGCGAATGAGCTCGGGGATGACCATGGTGGGGTGCGTGTCGTTAATCTGGACCACGGCGTAGTCGGCCAGATCGTGCAGGTTGCTGCCGCGCTCGATGGCCTCGTCGATCAGGAGCTGGGCGGCGTTGCTCACCATGAAGTATTCCTGGTAGATGCGAAGTAGGCGGCCCTGCTCGTCGGAATCGTCGGGGTAGAGGAACAAGGTGAGGTTCTTGGCGATCTCGGTCTTGTCGAAGTCGATGGAGCTGCCGGGGACCAGGCCGTCGTCGACGCTCGCCAGGTCGAACAGGCGCAGGCGGTTCTTGTTGGACTGGCCGTAGCCGGGCACATCGATGTTGACGAGCTTGGAGGTAACGGCAAAATCGCCGAACTCGACGGTGTAGGAGCGGTCATCGTCGACCAGGATGTCCTGCTCACCGAGCCACTCGTCGGGGACGGCCTTCTGCTGGTTGTCGACAAAGCGCTGACGGAACAGACCGTAGTGATAGTTGAGGCCCACGCCATCGCCGGTCAAGCCCAGCGTGGCGATGGAATCCAGGAAGCATGCGGCCAAGCGGCCCAGGCCGCCGTTGCCGAGTGACGGCTCGACCTCGAATTCCTCGATCTTGTTGAGGTCGTGGCCTGCGGCGGTGAGCTGGTCCTTAACCTCGTCGTAGATGCCGAGGTCGATCATGTTGTTGATGAGCAGCTTGCCGATCAAAAATTCGGCGGAAATGTAATAGAGCTTTTTCTTGCCGTTGTTGAGCGGGCAGGTGGCGGAGCGCTCCTGCACGAGTTTGACCAGCAGCTTGTAAATGCGACGGTCGTCGAGCTGCTCGAGCGAGGTGCCAAAAGACTGCTCGGCGAGTTCCATGAGGTTAATTTGTGGCATGTTTTCTCCTGTGATGGGTTGTTTCATGTCTGCAATTCATAAGAAGCCCGCGCGAGGGGATTGGGGTGGCCTCGCGCGGGAAAAGCAAGCGCGTCCGCACGGTGGGGAGGGGTCGGGCGCGGTAGCTCCTATTGAGGAAGCTCGATTTCGGCTTCCGACGGGATGCGGAAGTAGGTCTCGGTCCAGTCGGTGAGTTTGTGCTCGAGCTCGCGGGTGATGGCGCCGTCGAGCATGCGCCAGGTCCAGTTGCCGCCCAGCGTGGCAGGGGTGTTGATGCGCGCCTCGTTGCCCAAGTTGAGCAGGTCCTGCATGGTGTAGATGCACGTGTCGCTCACGCTGGCGGCGATGGTGCGATTGAGTGCATCTGCCATGGGTTCGCCGGCCTGCTGATGGGTGTACAGGGCTGCCTGCTCGCGCTGACGCGGGGTGGCCGTTCCCTCAAACCAACCGCGCGCCGTCTCGTTGTCGTGGGTGCCCACATAGGCGACGGTGTTGGCGATGTAGTTATGCGGCAGGTAGTACGAGTTGGTGCCCTCAAAGGCAAACTGCAGGATCTTCATGCCGGGGAAGCCCGAGTTGTCGCGCATGTCGATGACGCCGGGGGTGAGGAAGCCCAGGTCCTCGGCGATGATGGGCAGCGTACCGAGCTTTTCCTCGAGCGTCTTGAAGAACTTGAGGCCGGGACCCTGCGTCCATGAACCGTAGGACGAATCGGGCGAGGAGAACGGCACCTCCCAATAGGCTTCGAAGCCGCGGAAGTGATCCAGGCGGATGACGTCGTACATGTCGAGGGCGGCGCGAATGCGGCCCTCCCACCAGGAGAAGCTGTCGGACTCCATGGCGTCCCAGTCGTAGATGGGGTTGCCCCAGTACTGGCCGGTGGCCGAGAACTGGTCGGGCGGCGTGCCGGCGACGCTCACGGGATTGCCGGCGGCGTCGATCTTAAAGAGCTCAGGCGTCGCCCACATCTCGACGGAGTCACGCGAGACATAGATGGGCAGGTCGCCGATGATGAGAATGTCGCGCTCGTTGGCATAGGCCTTGAGGCGGCTCCACTGGCGATCGAAGAAGTACTGCGTCATCTGGTGGTAGAGCATACGCGCCGGATGGTCGGCGCAGACCTTGGCGGAAGCCTCGCCGCGGGTGCGGAGCTCCGCGGGCCACTCCCAAAACGCCTTGAGACCGCACTCCTCTTTGACGGTCATGAACTCACAGTAGGGGATGAGCCAGTCCTCGTTGGCCTGGATAAAGTCATCGAAATCGCCCGGCTTGTCGGCAGCAAAGCGCTCGGCGGCGCGGTCGAGAATCTGACGGCGGCCGCCAAAGATAGCACCGTAGTCGACGTTACTGGGGTCAGAACCCAGGTACACGCCATCGATATCGCGCTGTTCCAGATACCCTGCCTCGATAAGCTCGGCAAAGTCGATAAAGTTGGGGTTGCCTGCGCGGGCCGAGAACGACTGATAGGGCGAATCGCCATAGCTGGTCGTCGTAAGGGGCAGAATCTGCCAGTAATGTTGTTTGCACGAGGCGAGAAAATCGACGAAGTCGTAGGCATTCCAGCCAAAGCCGCCGATTCCGTATGGTCCGGGCAGAGATGAGACGGGCATGAGGACGCCGCTTGCACGCTCCATGAATGCGCTCACCAACCTTCTTGTTGTGGGGTCGGCCTGCCGATGGGTGTGCAGTCCGCCTCCGATGTTCTGATTCGATACGCCTATTGTAAAACATGTTGTTTAAACATGTACAGGCAAGATAAAAAAGTTGGTCGATTTTCGGCGAATGGTTACATGCCATGAAAAAGCCCCGACCTCACAACGTGAGATCGGGGCAAGAGCGGTATGTAGGTTTTTGCTACTCGGCGTCGGCGAAGCCGTTGGGGTTGTGGCTCTGCCAGTTCCAGCTATCGCGGCACATGTCCGCGATGTCGTACTGGGCCTTCCAGCCCATCATGCGCTCGGCCTTGGAGGCATCGCACCAGTTGGCAGCGATGTCGCCGGCGCGGCGCTCGCGGATCACGTAGGGCAGCTCCTTGCCACAAGCCTTGGAGAAGGCGGCGACGACCTCGAGTACCGAGGTGCCGGTGCCGGTGCCCAGGTTAAAGATCTCGACGCCGGTCTTGCCGTTCATCCAGTTAAGGGCGGCAACGTGACCAGAGGCCAGATCGCACACGTGAATGTAGTCGCGCACGCCGGTGCCGTCGGGGGTGGGGTAGTCGTTGCCAAAGACCTGAACGGCCTCGAGCTTGCCCACGGCGACCTGGGCGACATAGGGCACCAGGTTGTTGGGGATGCCGTTGGGGTCCTCGCCGATCAGGCCTGACGGATGAGCGCCGATGGGGTTGAAGTAACGGAGCAGCACGACGTCCCACTCGGGGTCGGCGGTGTGGACGTCCATAAGGATCTGCTCGATCATCCACTTGGTCCAACCATAGGGGTTGGTTGCGGGCTTCTTAGGATCCTCCTCGGTGACGGGCGGGTTGTCCGGGTCGCCGTAGACGGTCGAGGAGCTCGAGAAGATGATGGACTTGCAGCCATGGTTGCGCATGACGTCGATGAGCACCAGGGTGTTCTCGATGTTGTTGTGGTAGTACTCGACGGGCTTGCTCACCGACTCGCCGACGGCCTTAAAGCCTGCAAAGTGGATGACGCGGTCGATCTGATGGGTATCGAAGATCTTGTTCATCGCATCGCGGTCGAGTACGTTGGCCTCGTAGAAGGTGAGGTTCTTGGCGGCCTCGTCGCCCACGATGGTCTTGACGCGGTCGACGGCGACGGCGCTGGAGTTGGAGAGATCATCGACGATGACGACCTGGTAGCCACCCTCGAGCAGCTGAACGACGGTGTGCGAGCCGATAAAGCCGGCGCCACCGGTAACGAGGACGCAGGTGTCTTTGGGGTCGAGTGCTTTGGACATGTAGTCTCCTATCGCATCAGGAACACTTCTTCAGGGGAGTATAGCGCAGGCAGTTGTTCCAAGAACGTACGCGGCAGGAAAAGCAGAGGATTGTGCTAGCGTACTCATAGAAGAGCTTGCGTACGCATAATCTGATCTTTGGCATTTGCTTACGAGCCGCTGACCTTGTAGTTTCCTGCCGTTCGTGGAAATCGTTGGGACGCGCCATATGTACGCTAATATGTATGAGTTGAGCGACATATAAATAAACATGTAACGGAGTACATATGTCACCAAACAGCGATTCCATCCTTTCCCAGGAGCTCTCGCGCCGCACTGCCCTCAAGGCCCTGTTCGGCGCCGCTTCTGCGGCAGTTCTTTTTGGCCTGCCCGCTCGCGCCCATGCGGCGGAGGCTTCCAAAGAAACCACCGATAAACTGAATGCCGCCCAGGCCCAGCTCGACGAGGTTCAGGCCCAGCTCGACAGCATCGCAAATGAGTATGCGGCGCTGGCCAACAAGAATGCCCAGACCCTCAACGACATCGAGAATGTCCAGGGCAAGATTGACGACACGCAGGCCCAGATCGATGAAAAGAAGGCCGAGCTCAAGAAGAAGCGCAACGACCTTTCCGATCGCGTGGCCGCCAGCTACAAGTCCGGCGGCACGAACATCCTGTCGCTGCTGCTGGCCTCTGGTTCGTTTGAGGAACTCGTCGCCAACGCGCATTACGTTGAGAAGATCAACAAGAGCGACCGCGACGCCATCGAGGATATCCAGACGATTCAGGCTGAGCTCGACGCACAGAAGACCGAGCTCGAAGCACAAAAGGCCGACCTGGAGAAACTCAAGGACCAGCAGACGGCTCAGATGCAGGATATGCAGGCCAAACAGCAAGAGGTCCAGACCGTGCTGAACGGTCTTTCCGACGACGTCAAGGAGCTCATGGCTCAGCGCGATTCCGAGATCCTCGCTGCCGCCCAGGCCGAGGAGGCTGCCAAGAAGGCCGCCGCCGCTGCCGCGGCCGCCGCGAACAAGAACAATTCCTACTCGGGTGGCGGATCGTATGCGCCCGGAACCCCGCAACAGAATGCCGGCTCGGGCAAACAGCAGGCCGTCGTCAACGCGTGCTACTCCACGCCTTCGCCGGGTCAGAACTGGTGCGCGGCGTGGGTTACCAATGTCTTCCGTAACGCCGGCGTTGGCTACTTTGGCGGTAACGCGTGCGATATGTTTAACGCATGGTGCTATAGCTCCGATCGCTCGGCGCTGCAGGTGGGCATGATCGTGGCCGACTCATCGCATAGCGGCACGGGTGCTCCGGGCCTTATCTACGGTCATGTGGGTATCTACGTTGGCGGCGGCATCGTCATGAGCAATGAGGGCGCCATTACGTCTAAGTCGCTTGATTCGTTTATTAGCTTCTACGGCACTGGCTCTGGCGTGCGTTGGGGCTGGCTCGGCGGTATTGCGCTGTCGTAGCTGCGGTTTGAAGCAAGTTGGTCCGGGGCTGGGGGGCGAGGCATAAGGTTGCCTGCTCTACAGTCCTGCGCAAGACGAAGGCCACATTAAGTGGCCTTCTTTGCGTGCGGAACTCGCGACCAACCTTATGCCTCGCCCCCCCAGCCCCGGACCTTCCGGGTCCAAGGCGTGACACACCGGACTGGGTTGTCTGAATAAATATGGTGAAGGCCCCTTTCGGGGCCTTCTTTTTATAAAAATTCGCCTACTCGGTGGACTTCGGGTTCTAGGTCTACGTTGAATTGGTCTTTGACGGTTGTTTGGATGTGGCGGATGAGTTCGTCGACGTCGGCGGCGGTGGCGTGGTCGGCGTTGACGATAAAGCCGCAGTGCTTCTCGCTCACCTGCGCGCCGCCAACGGCGTGTCCTCGCAGGCCGGCATCCATGATGAGCTTGCCGGCAAAGTAACCCTCGGGGCGCTTGAAGGTGGAGCCGGCACTCGGCATGTCGAGCGGCTGCTTGTCCTCGCGGCGCTGGCGGTAGTCGTCCATGTCGGCCTTGATCATCGCGGCGTTGCCCGGTGCGAGGTTGAAGGTGGCAGAAAGAACGATAAAGCCGTCGTCGGCGATGCGACTCTTGCGATAGCCCAGGTTGAGCTCATCGACATCGAACTCGATGATGTTGCCGCTGCCGCGGGTGCCGTCGTCGAGCATGCGGGCGGGCTTGTAGACGCGCACAGACTCCAGCACGTCTGCCATGCAGGCACCGTAGGCGCCGGCGTTCATGTAGCAGGCGCCGCCGACCGATCCGGGGATGCCCGAGATGGGCTCCATGCCGGTGAGACCGGCCTCGGCTGCCGCCGCGGCGACATCGGAAAGCAAGGCGCCGGCC
>URNJ01000004.1 GCA_900549215.1 uncultured Collinsella sp. | reverse complement strand
TCCTGCTCGGTGGGATTATGCTCGCCGATGTGGTAAAAATCGTCGTGATCGCGAATGTTGTGCAGCGAACCGATTACCACGTCGTAGTCGCGCCCCGTAAGTGCATCGTGTGCTGCGTTTAGGTCCTGCAGAGGCTGGCCGAGCTCAATGCCGCGCAAAAGCTTCAAATTCGGGAAGCGTTCCTGATTGTGCAACAGCTCCGCATAGGACTGACGTACGACATCGTAATACCGTCCGCACGTTCATGTACTGGTTGCACTCGCAGTGGTCGGTCACGGCGTAGTAAACCAGACCCATCTCGATGGCGTTCATGCACATATCGCGCATGTTGCGGGTGCCATCGAACGAGCAGTTGGAATGGCTGTGACAATCGGATATATTTTTGTAACGCAAAAGATCATCCCCTTAAAGCACTTCGACCTGTATGCCTGCGTGCGCCCTTGCCTGTCGCAGCCGGGCGACGGCTCGCGCTTCCGCGACGTCGACCTGGTCATCGTGCGCGAGAACACCGAGGACCTCTACGCCGGCATCGAGTTCGATGAGGGCGCTGCCGAGGTCGAGGAGCTCTCGCAGCTCGTCGAGCGCTCGGGTCAGAAGACCTTCGCCGCGGATTCCGCCATCTCAATTAAGCCGATTTCCATCGCCAAGAGCCGCCGCATTGTGGAGTACGCCTTTGAGTACGCCCGCCGCTGCGGCCGCAAAAAGGTGACGGCCGTGCATAAGGCCAACATCATGAAGGCGACCGATGGTCTGTTCCTGCGCGTTGCGCGCGAGGTGGCCGCCAACTATCCCGATATCGAGTTCAACGACAAGATCGTCGACGCCACCTGCATGGGCCTGGTCCAGAACCCCAACGACTTCGATGTCCTGGTGCTGCCCAACCTGTACGGCGACATCGTGAGCGACCTGTGCGCCGGCCTGGTGGGTGGCTTAGGGATGGCCCCCGGCTCCAACATCGGTGCCGATTGCGCCATCTTCGAGGCAACGCACGGCTCCGCGCCCGATATCGCTGGCCAGGATATCGCCAACCCCACGGCCGAGATCCTTTCTGCTGCGATGATGCTCGATCACCTGGGCGAGAACGACGCTGCTAATCGCATTCGCGCCGCCGTATCTGCCACGCTCGACGAGGGCGAGCAGGTTACCGGTGACGTGCGTCGTGCCCAGACCGGCTCCGTCGAGGGGGCCGTGGGCACGCAGGCCTTTGCCGATGCCGTTATCGCGCACCTGGCCTAAGGCATGCGTGCTGCAAACGCCTAAATAGTACTTAAGTGTTTGCGTATAACCTGAGAATCAATACGCCCGGCGCTCTGTCGGGCGTATTCTATTGAGGACTATGTTTCCTAACAAGGAGTAACCGATATGGGTCTGATTCAAAAGAAGGACGAGAAGGACGAGATCGACGGCATCCAGATCATCGAGCGCGGCGAAGGCCCCGACGGTGACGAGGACGAGAAGATCGACCTGGTCGCCGGTACGTCTGCCGAGCACATTGCTGCCGGTACGACGGCCGAGGAGGAGGACGCCCGTCTGGAGGCTCAGATTGCCGCGGATGCCGCTGACGAGAATCTGATGCCCGAGGCCCAGGATGAGGACGACGATATCCTGGGTTCCGATGAAGACGATCGCGTATCCAAGCACAAGAAGACGATGATCGCCGCCTTTGTGGTTGCCGTCGTGATCGCTGCGGTGGTCGGCTTCTTTATTGGCAATGGCGGCTTTGGCGGCAAGGGTGTCGGCTCGGCGACCCTGACCGAGGACCAGCTCGATTCGACCGTGGCAAGCTATAGCTACAACGGCAAGAAGAGCGATATCACCGCGCGCGAGGCCATCGAGAGCCAGTACAGCCTCGATACCGTCAAGGATAGTGATGGCAACTACACCGCTCCTTCTGCCGACGTCATCCTGTCCTACGTGCGCAACAAGATCCTGCTCGATGCCGCCGAGGACGAGGGCATTACCGTCTCTTCCAAGGAGATGAAGAAGTACGCCGAGGATTCCATCGGCACTTCTGACTACAAGACCATGGCCACGCAGTATGGCGTGTCCAAGGACCAGGCCAAGCAGATCGTCCGCCAGTCCGCGACGCTGCAGAAGCTCTACAAGAAGAAGGTGGGCGATAGCTCCGCAAGCATGCCGACCGCCCCGACCGAGCCTTCTGACGGCAACGAGGAGACCGCGAGCAAGGATTACGCCGACTACATCATCAACCTTGCCGGCGATGAGTGGGATAGCTCAAAGGGCACTTGGAAGGACGAGAACGGCACCTACGCTAAGGCCTTTGCCGACGATGCCTTTACGGCCGATAGCGCTACCTATAAGCAGGCCATGACCGCCTACTACACTGCTTACCAGCAGTACTCTTCGCAGGCTTCGAGCGCCAGCTCCAAGTGGACCGAGTATGCTAACGGCCTCTACGCCAAGGCCAACATCAGCATCTACGGCCTGTTTGCGTAAAGAGTCGCACGGCTCATCGAGCATCTAGCCGATAGACAGCAGAAAGTCCGCCAGTACGGAAGTCGTTCTGGCGGACTTTTTGCGTTGAGGCGTGATTGGTGGCTTAATTATGGCTATTCATCTTTAAGTCCAAAAAGGCTATCGGCTTCATCGTCGGATATATATTCCAGTACATCGCCCGGTTGGCAATCGAGTGCCCGGCATATCGCGTCAAGAGTTGAAAAACGCACGGCAGAAACCTTGCCAGTCTTTATGCGCGACATATTGACTTGGGAGATGCCCACGCGTTCCGCAAGTTCTTTGGATGAGATCTTGCGTTCGGCGAGCATGCGGTCGAGCCGCAGAATGATCATGGATTCCCCCTAGAGCAACTCGTCATCTTGTTTTTGCAGGATACACCCGTAGCGGAAGATGCTGGCAATCAGGATAATAATCAGGCCTGCAAAGAGCATAGAGGGCTCGAACAGCTGGCCGCCGAAGGCATCTGTAAAGCTGCCGCCAAATCCCGAAAGCATCAATCCCGTGACTATGGCACCAAGGAGTCTCACGGCAGCGCCGCCGATAAGGAACAAAAGCCCAACTCGATGTAGCATACGGCTGCATTCAAGGTCAAAGGGCCTGCCCGCCTTTTCAATGATGGAGAAAAGCTTGTATGCGCTCAGTGCGATAGCGAGCGCGAGGAATGTCATCATGACGCTCCCCATGGCGGTGTGACCGTCGTGCGCGATGAGCATAAGTGGGGTCTGTGCATTGGCACCGACGAGAGCGAGGCACGGTCCTTCGCCGGCTTGAAGTTCTACGGATTGGAGACAGAATCCTTGGGAGAGACTGGGCAATATGAGTAGAAGGTCGATTGCAATGACTGCGAAGAGTCCCAGAGCGAGTGCCGCAGTGGCGCAGATTGTGGCCCATTTGCAGATGCGGGTGAGCCTCCTCAGCTCGGCTATTGTCTGTTCGCGACCGATGGCTTCATTCGATGTGGATGCGTTCCGGCGGATCATAGCCCCTCCAACCAATCTCTTGGATGATACTTGTATCTTATATCATAATTAATGACAAACGATAAATAATTACGAATACTGACTAAGTAATGATTGAAAACGATTAGCATGAACTATTAGCTCGTTTTGAGTGTCGGAGTTCGGCGCGCGGGGGATGAGGACAAATGTCAAAACTTCCCGTGATCGCGCAAGCGCTCCATTGTGTTTCCCTAATTCATCTGGGAAAACAACTGCAAACGATTGCAAGTAACCGGTGAGCGGTCGAAAACTACCGTTCACCGATAATCTCAAAACTGGTTCTAACTGGTATTAAGTCAAAAAGACCAATTCACACATCTTCACAATGACCTGCAATTTTTCTTCACGCTATTTTTAGCCGCCCTGCGTTGTTTAGACGCAGGAAAAGATCCGATCTTTTGCCAAAGCATTTCGAAACGGTTTCAAAACCGCAGGTAGAAGTGTTAACGACCGGTAAACGGTCGATTTATCACCGTGAACGGTGCAAAAACGTTTTACCGTATGAATCAACGGAAGCGGCCTCTTCTGGGGTGATATAGTGACAACAACACGTCACGTGGTTACTACCAGTTTAGAAACCACTGGTCTTTAAAGAACGCTTTCCAAGAAGCTTTAAGGGCGAGCGCCCGCTGGCTTCCGAAAATCATCGGACTCAGATTGTACACACCTTCGGAAGGGAAATTTGAATGGTTGGCTTTATTCTTACCGGTCATGGACAGTTCGCACCCGGCCTTGCAAGCGCTATCGCTATGGTTGCCGGCGACCAGCCCGCTTTTACCGTCGTTCCTTTTGAGGGCGACCAGGCTGCTTCCTACGGTGAGGATCTCCGCGCCGCTATTACCGCTATGCGCGAGGAGTGCGATGGCGTGCTCGTCTTTACCGACCTGCTTGGTGGCACCCCGTTCAACCAGTCGATGATGATTGCCCAGGATGTCGACAATGTCGAGGTTCTGACCGGCACTAACCTTCCCATGGTTATTGAGCTTCTGTTCCTCCGCGGCAACGCCACGCTCGCCGAGCTTGGCGAGCAGGCCGTGACCGTTGGCCAGACGGGCATCACCGCCCAGACGGTCGCATCCGTTGCCGGCTCCGAGGAAGAGGATATCTTCGGCGACGAGGACGGCATCTAATGGCCGATTTCGGAGCCAACGTCCTGAGCTCCTCGGTCGCCCTTTTAGGCCTGCTCGCCATCATGGGCTTGATTTACACCATCTGGTCGCAAATCAACATGAAGAAGAAGCAAAAGTACTTCAAGGAGCTGCACACCGAGCTCAAGCCGGGTCAGGAGGTTCTTTTCGCCGGCGGTATCTACGGAACCGTCAAAGGCATCGAAGGCGAGAAGGTCCAGATCAAAGTCCGATCCGGAGCCGTCGTAGATGTTTCGCGTTACGCGATTCAGGAGATCAAGTAACTGTCGTCAGCAAATAACGAAAGGAAGCTGATCAACATGGCAGAACCCAACATTCTTCTTACCCGCATCGATAACCGACTGGTTCATGGTCAGGTTGCCACCCAGTGGAACTCCACTCTGGGCTCCAACCTCATCCTCGTCGCCAACGACGACGTGGCGACCAACACCATGCGCCAGAACCTCATGAAGATGGCCGCTCCCGCCGGCGTCGCTACGCGTTTCTTCTCTCTGCAGAAGACCATCGACGTCATTGGCAAGGCGAGCCCGCGCCAGAAGATCTTCATCGTGGCCGAAACACCGGAAGACGTGCTTACGCTCGTCAAGGGCGGTGTGCCTATAAAGAAGGTAAACATCGGCAACATGCACATGTCGGAAGGAAAGCGCCAAGTCGCCACCTCCGTCGCAGTTAACGACGAGGATGTCGCTGCGTTTAAAGAGCTGCAGGAATTGGGGGTGGAGTTGGAGATCAGGCGCGTTCCGAGCACGCCTGTTGAGGACACGAGCAAGCTCTTCTCGTAATCCTCGTGATCCACGTTGTCAGGAGTGAAACCCTGACGTTCTGTACGTGATATCCAAAGTGCGTACATTCATTTTGAAAGGAGGAGCAAGATGGAATACTCGATTATCCAGATCGCTCTGGTCTTCGTCGTCACGTTCATCGCGGCAATCGACCAGTTTGACTTCCTCGAGTCTCTCTATCAGCCCATCGTCACCGGCGCCGTCATCGGTCTTATCCTTGGCGACCTCAACACCGGTCTTCTCGTGGGTGGTACTTATCAGCTCATGACGATCGGCAACATGCCGATCGGAGGCGCTCAGCCGCCTAACGCCGTCATCGGCGGCATCATGGCAGCCATTCTCGCTATCGCTACGGGCCTCGAGCCCAACGCGGCAGTCGGCCTCGCCATTCCGTTCGCTCTGCTTGGCCAGCTTGGCGTTACCCTGGTCTTCACGCTTATGTCCCCGCTTATGTCCACGGCCGATAACATGGCTCACAACGCGGACACCAAGGGCATCGAGCGCCTGAACTACTTCGCCATGGCTCTGCTCGGCCTGATCTTCGCTGTCGTCGTCACCCTGTTCTTCATCGCTGGCGCTACCATCGGTCAGACCATCGCTTCCGCCATCCCGACTTGGCTGCAGACCGGTCTGTCCGCTGCAGGCGGCATGATGCGCTTCGTCGGCTTCGCCGTCCTGCTCAAGGTTATGATGAACCGCGATATGTGGGGCTTCTTCCTCATGGGCTTCGGCCTCGCGCTCATCACCGTTGCCAACGATTCGCTGGCAACCCCTGCTCTGCTCATCCTCGCTCTCATCGGCTTCGGCATCGCTTTCTGGGACTTCCAGCAGCAGACCGAGCTGAAGGGTGCAGCTGTTTCTGACGGAGGTGACTTCGAAGATGGCATCTAATGAGTATGTGATCCCGGAGCACTACGAGGATCTCACTCCTGCTCCGCAGCTCGACCAGAAGACCCTCAACAAGATGGCTTGGCGCTCCTGCTTCCTGCAGGCCTCGTTCAACTACGAGCGTATGCAGGCCGCCGGCTGGCTCTACTCCATCATCCCCGGTCTGGAGAAGATCCACACCAACAAGAACGACCTCGCGGCTTCCATGAGCCACAACCTGGAGTTCTTCAACACTCACCCGTTCCTCGTCACCTTTGTTATGGGCATCGTGCTTTCGCTCGAGCAGAACAAGGTTGACATCCCCACGATCCGCGCCGTCCGCGTTGCCGCAATGGGCCCGCTCGGTGGTATCGGTGACGCCCTGTTCTGGCTGACGCTCGTGCCTATCACGGCCGGCATCACCTCCAACATGGCCATCAACGGCAACGCCGCTGCGCCGATCATCTTCCTGGTGATCTTCAACGCCGTCCAGTTCGCTCTGCGCTTCTGGCTCATGAACTGGTCCTACAAGCTTGGCACCAGCGCTATTGACGCTCTGACCGCCAACATGCAGGCCTTCACGCGTGCCGCTTCCATCATGGGCGTCTTCGTCGTCGGTTGCCTGGTCGTCACCATGGGTGGCACCCAGATCAACCTCCAGATCCCCAACGGCACCACCCGTGGCCTTGCCCCTACTACCGTGATCGTCTCCGAGAAGGAGGCCGAGAACTTCACCGGTATGGAGGGCATCGATACCGAGACCGCTGAGGCCGGTACCATCGCCATGACCGATGAGGACGGCAACGCCCTCACCGCCGTCGATGCCGACGGCAACGAGGTCAAGTGCGGCGTCGCCGATCTGGGCAACGGCATGGAGTCCGTGACCTACGCTACCGTCACCGAGGATCCGGTCAACTTCTCTGTTGCCGACACCCTCAACACCATCGTCCCGAAGCTCGTCCCGCTTATGCTTACGCTGCTGCTTTACTACATGTTCGCTAAGCACAGCTGGACCCCGACCAAGGGCATTCTGCTGCTCTTCGTCCTCGGCATCCTGGGCGCTGGCCCGCTTGGTCTCTGGCCGAGCATCTGGTAAGGCTCTAGCTTGAGGGGTGTGTCCCTACGCGGCTCACACCCCGACCCCTTAAGCCATGTGTATGTTAAAAGCCGCGTGCTCGAAAGAGCGCGCGGCTTTTGTTTTCTTGTTGATTCGGGTGTGGCAGACAGATAATGCTAAACACCCAAGGTAGTAGCCGAGTTTGAGAAAATGGGAGGATAGGATGGCGATCGGAGCGCGTAAGCAACCGCTGTACGATCAGCTGGTCGATATTCTGACCGAAAAGATCGACCATGAATATCGCGCCGGTGACATGATTCCTTCCGAGCGCGAACTATCGGAGCGCTATGGTCTCTCGCGCACTACGGTACGCCTGGCTCTGCAGGAACTGGAGCGTTTAGGATTGGTGGTTCGGCAGCACGGTCGCGGTACCTTTGTGACCGACCGTTCGGCAAAGGCAACCAATCTTATGCAGTCCTACAGCTTTACCGAGCAGATGCGCGCGATGGGTCGCGACCCCGAGACCACGATTCTCGAGTTTTGCGAGATGGAGGCCGATAAGAATCTGGCCGAGCATATGGGATTGCGTATCGGCGATCGCATTTTTAAGCTCAAGCGCCTTCGTTCTGCCGACAACATGCCCATGATGGTCGAACGCAGCTATCTACCGGTTCGTCAATTTCTGTCCCTAAAGCGACCGCTACTGGAGCGTAAGCCGCTTTACGATGTGATTGAGCAAGACTTTCAGCAAAAGATACGCGTGGCCGAAGAGGAGTTCTATGCGAGCATAGCCCGTCCCACCGACGCCCACCTTTTGGGAATTGTCGAGGGCTCGCCTGTGCTCGATTTGGTCAGGACTACGTATAACGAGTCAAACGAGGTTGTGGAGTATACACTCTCGGTTGCTCGTGCCGATCAGTTTAAATACAAGGTTTACCACCAGCGTAGCGACTAGTGTTCGCATCGTATCCATATGATGATTCTTTGCATTTAACTGGTTACTACCAGATAACCAACTGAAGTGTATAATTGCACGTCAGAGGATTACTTCTAGAGAGAGGTATTAGAAATGTTCGAGAAGAGTGTCGAGGAGCTCACCGAGCTCGGCGCCCAGATCACCACGGCCGAGATTGCTCAGCAGCCTGAGCTTTGGCGTGATACGCTCAACATCTATCGCGAGAACAAGGAGGCCATCGAGGCCTTCCTGGCCGAGGCTCGCGCTATGGGCGAGGGCCGTCTGTCCGTTGTCTTCACCGGTGCCGGTACGTCCGACTACGTTGGCGATACCTGCGCCCCGTACTTGCGTCACGCTGGCAACACTGATCTCTACGACTTTAAGCCCATCGCCACGACCGACATCGTGAGCGCCCCGCGTGACTTCCTGCGCGCCGAGGATCCCACGCTCGTGGTTTCCTTTGCCCGCTCTGGCAACAGCCCCGAGAGCCTTGCCGCCGTTGCCGTTGCCAAGGAGCTCGTCCACAACGTCAAGTTCCTCAACATCACCTGCGCTCCCGAGGGCAAGCTCGCCGTCGAGTCCGCCGATGATCCCAATGCGCTGACGCTGCTCATCCCGCGCGCCAACGACAAGGGCTTCGCCATGACCGGTTCCTACACCTGCATGACCCTGCTCTCCACCCTTATTTTCGACACTGCCTCTGACGAGCAGAAGGCCGAGTGGGTCGAGACGATTGCCAAGATGGGCGAGGAGGTCATCTCCCGTGAGCCTGAGATCGCCGATTACCTGGCTGGCGACTTCAACCGCGTGACCTACTTGGGTTCTGGCTCCTTCGGTGGCCTTGCCCAGGAGAGCCAGCTCAAGATCCTCGAGCTCGCTCACGGTCTGGTTGCTACTTCCTACGACACCTCCATGGGCTATCGTCACGGACCTAAGTCCTTCGTCGACGATAAGACGCTCGTCTTCGTGTTCGTCAACAACGACGCCTACACCCGTCAGTACGACATCGACATCCTCAACGAGATCGGTGGCGACAAGATTGCTCAGCACACCGTTGCCGTTCAGCAGGATGGCGCTACCGTCTACGAGGGCGAGTCCTTCACCTTTAAGGGCTACGAGGCGCTTCCCGAGGGCTACCTTGCCCTGCCGTTCGTGATGTTTGCCCAGGCTATCAGCCTGCTCAACTCCGTGCGCGTGGGCAACACGCCCGATACGCCGAGCCCCACCGGCACGGTCAACCGCGTGGTCAAGGGTGTGACGATTCACCCCTTCACCGCTTAATCGCGTCCCCCTGTAAGGGCGCCCGTCCGCTCATAACGGCGGGCGGGCGCTTTTTGTTTTTACATGGACCGGGTATAAGCATTACCACAGTCAACTGCTTTAGAAGCAAGGAGTGCATATGAGCACGTACGCAATTAAGGCTGACAAGTTCTTCTTGCCGGCAGGCCCGCAACTGGGCGGCTATCTTATGGTCGAGGATGGCGTTTTTGGCGCCTGGCAGGCCGACGAGCCCTCTTGCGAGATTAAGGACTACACGGGATCGTGGATCGCACCGGGTATGGTCGATACTCACATCCATGGCTTCTATAACCACTCGACTACCGATAACGATCCCGAGGGCATTGATATCAGCTCGACCGAGCTCGCCCGTCGCGGTACCACCAGCTGGCTGCCCACGACGTTCACCGATGGCGTCGAGCAGATCAAGGATGCCTGCGCCGCCATCGCCCAGGCGGACGAGGGTCGCGGCCCTGACTTCTGCGGTGCTCGCATTCAGGGCATCTATCTGGAGGGCCCCTTCTTTACCATGAAGCACGTGGGCGCGCAGAACCCCGCTTACCTGATTGACCCCTCCGAGGAGGTTTTCGACCAGTGGCAGGAGGCTGCGGGCGGTCGCATCGTTAAGAGCGCCATGGCCGCCGAGCGCGACGGTGCCGCTGCTTATGCGGCTGCTCTGAACGCCAAGGGCGTGGTGACCAGCATCGGTCACTCCGACGCCACCTACGATGAGTGCATCGCCGCTATCAATGCCGGTGCCAGCTGCTTTACGCATACCTATAACGGCCAGCGCGGGCTGCATCACCGTGAGCCCGGTGTCGTGGGTGCCGCCATGTCCACGCCCGAGACCTACGCCGAGATCATCTGTGACGGCAAACACGTGAACCCTGCCGCCATCAAGGCGCTGCTGCAGGCAAAGGGCTGGCAGCACACGGTGCTCATCACCGACTGCCTGGGTTGCGGCGGCATGCCCGAGGGCAGCTACACCAGTGGCGGCATGGACGTCATCATGAAGGACAACCTGTGCTGGCTCGCCGACGGCAAGAGCATTGCCGGCTCGGTGCTCACGCTTGCCCAGGGCGTCAAGAACATCGTCGACTGGGGCATCGCCAGCGCCGATATCGCCATTCGCATGGCAACTGAGGTGCCGGCACGCTCCGCGCACATCGAGGATAAGTGCGGCAGCATCATGCCGGGTCGCGACGCCGACTTTGTCGTGTTCGACCATGAGCTCACCCTCGTCGAGACGTATGTTGGCGGCCAGAGCGTCGGCAACGCCTTTACCGAGTAACGATAGAAAAAGACGGCGGGCCCGAATCTGCTCGGACCCGCCGTATGGGTTAAACGCTCAAAAGCACCTTAACAGTTACAGCTTGTTAGCGATCTTCTTTGCCGTGCGCTTAACGCCGGCCACAAGACCCCCCGCGGGATGCTCCTTTTCGTATGCTAGACGCTTCTCGCGCTTGGCATACTCTTCGACGATGATATCGCCGTACTCATCTTCGATTTTGTCGAAGAAGTCGAGAGCGCCCTTAATTTCCTCAGCGGTCGGGTGTCCCTTTTGGACACCGCCGGTGAGCTTGAACGGTCCCCACGTATCAAAGCCGGGGCAGCCGTAGACACCCATAAAGATGGCCTGCCTCATACGGCAGATGCCATCGATATCCTTGCCGTACCACTTGTTTTTGCCGCCATAGGTCATAAGGCCAAACACCTTGTCCTGCGGCTGCAGTACGTTGGTGAGCACACGTGCCATATCTTTGTCGATCTCGGAGTAATAAATGCCCGTGGCGACGCCGATCAGATGATATTCGTGCAGGTCGGGGTACTCGTTTTTACCGAGTGACTTCACGTCGAGGGTATCGATTTCGGGGTGTGCCTCGACGATGGCGTCCACGAGCTTTTTCGTATTGCCGTGATGGCGCGAGGCGTAGAGGATGATGGTTCGCATAAGAAGGCCTTTCAGCTGTAATTGCATCAATGTCTGTATGGTACCCCGTTGCATGGCTGGGATACCGGACGCATCGATGAACGTGCGGGTTTGTCCTTTGGTCAGGGCCGAGACGGGTTCTTGCGAGCAAAAAGCAGTTGTTCGAAAGGATGGGCAATGGAATACGCTCTCTCCAACGATTCGATTTCTATTAAGGTGTCCACGGCTGGTGGTTCGTTTACCTCGATTGAGGCTGGAGGTCGCGAGTATCTGTGGCAGGGCGATCCCGCCGTGTGGTCCGGCCAGGCACCAATTTGCTTCCCGATTTGCGGAGGCTTGCGCGACAACAGCGCCATGACGTTTGCCGGGCATCATGTAAAGCTCGCTCGTCACGGGTTTGCGCGCAAGCAGGAGTGGAAGCTGCTGAGCCAAGGCGAGAACGAGCTGGCGATGTGCCTGGCTTCGGAGGATAACGCCGCGCTGCTGAGCGATTATCCGTATCCGTTTAAGCTTGTCGCTCGTTATACGCTCGAGGATACCGCCGTGCGCGTCTCCTATGAGGTGACCAACGAGGGAACCGAGGACATGCCGTTCTTTATCGGCGGCCATCCCGGCTTTAGGTGCCCGCTCGATGAGGGCGAGGCCTATACGGACTACGAGCTGCGCTTTGAGAAAGACGAGGCTGCGGAGCTCTGCACCGCCGTTCCCTCGACTGGATTGATTGACGTGGCAAACCGCTCCAAGAACCCCATGGTGGGAAAGACGCTGCCCCTGTCGCACGAGCTCTTCGATTTTGCGGAGACCATCTTTGACGTGCTCGAGAGCCGCCAGGTCACGCTTTCTAAGAAGGGGGAGGACAAGGGTGTCCGCCTGAGCTTTGAGGGCTTCCCGTATCTCATTGTGTGGAGTAAGCCCGAGGGCGATTTTGTGGCAGTTGAACCCTGGGGCGGCCTCTCGACCTGCTCCGATGAGGACGACGTACTTGAGCATAAGCGCGGCTGCCTTGTCGCCAAGCCCAAGGAGACCGTCGTTCGCTCGTTCACGATTGAGATTCTGTAATTCCGTTTTGTCGACTCGTATCGCGAGGCATAAGGAGCCTGCGAGTTAAGGAGCTAAAAATGATCCTCACCGTTACGATGAACCCGTCTGTTGATACGCGCTATCAGCTCGATGAGCTCATTATCGACGACGTCAACCGTGTGACGCCCGAAAAGACCGCCGGCGGCAAGGGCCTCAACGTGGCCCGTGTGCTGGGTCAGCTGGGCGACGACGTTGTGGCAACCGGTCTGCTCGGCGGCCACATGGGCGCTTACATGGCTGAGCTCATGGACGCCAACGGTATTAACAACGACTTTGTGCCCATCAAGGGCGAGACTCGTATTTGCCTCAACATCCTCCACGCCGGCAACCAGACCGAGCTGCTCGAGAGCGGCCCGACGATTGCCCCCGAGGAGCTCGATGCCTTTACCGCCAAGTTTACCGAGCTTGCAGGTAAAGCCGACGTCGTCACCATTTCGGGTTCGCTGCCCCGCGGTGTCGAGGCAGACTACTATGCCAAGATCACGGGCATTGCCGAGAACGCCGGCGCCAAGGTGCTGCTCGATACCTCGGGTGCCTCTCTCGAGGCTGCGCTCAAGTCCGAGGTCAAGCCCGAGCTGGTTAAGCCTAACCTGACCGAGATCAACGGCCTTCTGGGCACGAGCTTTACCACCGACGATGTGGACGAGCTCCGCGCCGCGCTCGCCTCTGACGCCCGCTTCTCCGATATCCCCTGGGTCGTCGTGTCCATGGGCGCTGCCGGCTCCGTTGGCTTCCACAATGGCCGTGCGTTCCGCGCAAAGACGCCCGATATCCCTGCCGTTAACGCTACGGGCTCTGGTGACTCCACTATCGCAGGCTTCGCACATGCCATCGCTGCTGGCGCGGATGACGAGACGGTACTTCGTACCGCAAACACCTGCGGCAAGCTCAACGCCATGGATCCCATGACCGGCCATCTGGTCATGGATCGTTGGGACGAGGTTTACAACGGCGTTGTCGTGACCGAGCTGTAAGAGCTTGGGCGACGGCCCCGGCATTGCTTGCTAGCTCATGTCGAGGACAAGTGCGGTAGCATTATGCTGGGGCGCGACGCCGACTTTGTCGTGTTCAGTCCCGACCTTACCCTGGTCGAGACGTATGTGGGTGGCAACAGCGTCGGTAACGCGTTTACCGAGGAGCCGCCAAAGAAACGATCCGAGAGGGGATTTAGATGATTTACGGTGCACTGGGCGATATCGAGGAATACCGCGGAATGCTCAAGGGCCTCGACGTGCTGATCGATTGGCTCGAGGAGAACGACCCGGCGGAGCTCGAGGTTGGCAGCCATCCGATTCTGGGCGAAAAGGTCTTTGCGAACGTCATGGCTCCCACGACGCGTCCCGAGGCCGAGGCTCACTATGAGACGCATCAGCGCTATCACGATCTGCAGATCGACGTCGAGGGTCGCGAGGCCTTTAAGGTTGCCACGGGCAGCCTGACGCTGGTCCAGGAGTTTGACGAAAAGGACGACTACGATCTGGTCGATTCCGACGCTTCGATCGCCGGCGATCTTGCCGACGACAAATTTGCACTGTTTGTTGCCGGCGAGCCTCACATGCCCACGCTCGAGTTCCCGGGCGATGGCGCGCAGCCGGTCAAGAAGATTTGCTTTAAGCTGCTTGCAGATGCTTACTGGGAGGAGTAGCGCGCTGCTCGGCTGAGCTGTTCGTGTTGCGAGCGTTATCCCTTGGGGGAGCTCGCTTGGGCCCCGCTGAACGCGGTTCCTTTGGGGATTGCGGTTGGCGGGGCTTTTGTTGAGTAGGGGAGTTTCCGGCGGCGTTGTGCTTGGATTGGCGGATGCGCGCCCGAAATCGGCAACAAAAAAGCCGCCCGAAGGCGGCTATCTTGTGCAATGGAGCCAGCGACCGGGCTCGAACCGGTGACCCCCGCTTTACGAGAGCGGTGCTCTACCAACTGAGCTACGCTGGCGGCCATGTGATGACGCAACAGAGGCGTCAACGGCTGTCTATGATACGGGACATCGCAAATCCGTGCAAGGGTTCTGACGGCTTTTCTCACTTTAAATGCACTAATATTGGAGACGTGATGTCTCGCTCTTACGGGTCTCAAACAGAATGGGGCAGCGATGACTCAACCCAAGATTCTTCTCACACGCATCGACGACCGTTTCATTTACGGACAAGACGTTGAGCTGTGGAACGAAGCCGTGGGTTCCAACCTTGTCCTAATCGTCAACGATGAGATCGCGGCAGATTCGCACCAATGGGCACCCATGAGGGTGGCGGCGCCAGAAGGCGTTTGGACGCGGTTTTTCTCGGTACAAAAGGCCATCGACATCATTCATACCGCAACGCCTCGCCAATTGATTCTGATCATGGTGGCCTCACCCTCCGATGCGCTCGCGCTGGTTAAGGGCGGTGTGCCAATAACCAAGATTAGTATCGGCCATATGCGGGCGGGGGAGGGCAAGCGCTCTGCAACGCCTGCCGTTGCCGTAGGCGAGGCAGATGCCGCCGCCTTTAAAGAGCTGCAAGAACTCGGCATAGAGCTAGAAATCCGCTACCTCCCCAGCTCCAACCCCGACCCCATCCAACTAGTCATGTAAGAACGTCCCCAATGACTAGGTAGTAAAACGCCCGTCGGCGTTGGTGCCGGCGGGCGTTGCTTTGCGATATGTCGTGCTGTGGGCTTAGTGCCTCATGAAGTGGTATTCGATCACATTGCTGTAGGGGTGACCCGGACCCACAATGCCCTGCGGGAACAGCGGCTGGTGCGGCGTGTCGGGGTACATCTCGGCCTCGAGGGCAAAGCCGGCGCCCCAGCCATAGTTGGCATCGTCCTTGGCGTGCTCGTCGCCCAGCCAGTTGCCGGTGTAGAGCTGCACGCCCGGGGCGGTGGTGTAGTAGTCCAGCTCACGACCGGTCCACATCTCCTCGACATGTAGGGCGCGGCGCAGGTTGCGGCCGTACTGATAGCCATCGATGCACAGGCAGTGATCGTAGCCACGGGCCTGCTTAATCTGCGGGTCGTCGGCCTCCATGCCGGGTGCGACGGGGCGCAGCTCGCGAAAGTCAAACGGTGTTCCCTCGACCGGAGCGATTTCGCCGGTGGGGATGTTCTGCTCGTTAATGGGCAAGTAGTGGGCAGCGTTGGCGATAAAGAAGTGCTCACAGTCCATGCCGGCGTTATGGCCGGCAAGGTTAAAGTACGTGTGGTTGGTCATGGACACGTAGGTGGCGCGGTCGCTCTCACAGCCATATTCGATACGGAAGCAGCCGGTGCGCGTCACGGTAAACACGGCCGTAAAGGTGCGGTTGCCGGGAAGGCCCAGCTCACCGTTCTCAAGCGAGGTGGTCATGCGCACGGCATTGTGGACCTCGTCGAGCTCAACGTCCCATACGCGCTTGTGCAGACCATGTTCAAGATCGCTGTGCAGGTTGTTGGTGCCCTCGTTGGCGGGCATATGCCAGTCCGTGCCGGCGATGGTGATCGTGGCACCCGCGGTGCGGTTTGCCACGGGGCCGATGGTCGCGCCAAAGCAGGCGGGGTTGTCAAAGTAATCCTCGAGCCTATCGAAGCCCAGCACCACATCGCGCACGTTGCCGGGGATGTCGGGCACGTCGATGCCCAACACGGTGGCGCCATAGTCCATAATGCGAACGCAGATCTCGGGCCCGTTGAGGGTGTAACGATGAACGGGGGTACCGCACGGCGCGGTGCCGAAAAGCTCGGAAGTGATCATTTGGTTCCTAACATCGAGGTATTTCCGACAAACTGTAACGCGAACAGGCAAGATTATCACTACACCCCACTAAAGCAGGGGGTATTTTTCTCAAAAAAGTGATGATTGGAGCTGTGCGGGCGTTCATTTCTGACGCGCGCGAGTCTGATACAATTTGTTCGTTATTGTTTGAATTGACGTGAGCGTGGAACAGCGAGGATTCATCGTGATTAAGGCAGAGCGACAGGATAAGGTTCGTCAGCTGCTCGAAGAGCAGGGCACGGTCTCGGTCAAGGAGATTTCGGATGCGCTGGGTGTCTCGGATATGACGATTCGCCGCGACCTTGAGGAACTTGCGAGCCTGGGCGAGATCGAGCGCGTGCACGGCGGCGCCCGTAGTGCACAGGGACGTCCCCACGCTATGTTGCGCCATGAGTATTCGCACAGCGAAAAGCGCACGAAGCATGCCGAGGAAAAGCTGCAGATCGCGCGCCGCGCCGTTGAGCTCATCGAGGAGGGCTCGACCATCTTTTTGGGTACGGGCACTACGGTTGAGCAGATGGCCTCGATGCTGCCGGCGTGCCGCCTGCGCATCGTGACTAATTCGCTTTCGGTGTTTAACCTGCTCGAGGCGCGCGAAGACTGCGACCTGTGCCTCGTGGGCGGTATGTACCGTCGCCGCACCGCAGCTTTTGTGGGACCAACGGCCGAGGATACCCTGCGTGCGCTGGGCATCGATGCGGCGTTTATCGGCGCCAACGGCATTCTGGACGGCGACGTGTCTACGTCTAACATGGAAGAGGGCCGCATCCAGCAGCTCGCCTTTAGCAAGGCAGACTCGCGCTACTTGATCGCCGATTCAAGCAAGATCGGCAAGCGCGACTTCTACACCTTCTGTCGCTTGGACAGCCTGGACGCCGTGGTGTGCGAGCCGAGTATCGCCGCCGAGGATCGTGTCGCCATCGAGGAGCACACGCAGGTCATCTGCTAACTAGCGCAGCAGACGATACTTCTGCCCCTGCCGGCGCAGGGGTTATCGCTTCACAATGACGCGTAAATAACTTTGGGCAACAAGGATGAGGCTATTCTGGGATATGACTAGACTCCGTATTTCGTCTTTATGTCCCTTGAGAATGAATCGTAGTCTTCATAGAGCCCCTCTCTGCTTTCATCCTCGGCGTGGTTTACACGTTCAAGGAGCTTATCCTTTGGAGCCTCTTTTGCTATTGCGGCCTCGCTATCGGGTAATGTGGATTGCAAGAATAGTTCTAGAGCATGGACGTCTTTGAGTATGTAGCCCGTCGAACGACCCGCTCCTGTTTTTTCGATTGCGCTGCAACTAACAAGCTGACCGAGGGTTCGTTTAACGGTTACCTCGCTGATATCGGGGCAGTTGGACCGGATGTCGGATTTCTTAATGACGCCGGGTCTCTGTTGAAATAGAACAGCGATGCGCGCTTGCTTCGACATGGGACGAGTGCTTGATTCAATTAAGGTACGCTGCTCGAGCTGTCGGTAGGCGGCCAGGGTTGTTCCGAGCATGAAACGGATAAAGGGTACTTCGGTGTTTTGATTTTCATTCCATCCAGTGGAGCTTGCAGCGAGGGCGTTGTAGTAAAGCGCTTTGTTGTCTTCAATAAGTCGTTCGATGCTGATGTAACGCGCAACGTCGTATCCAGTCTTTTCGAGCAGCAGCGTTGTAAGGAGCCGGCTCATCCTGCCATTGCCATCGTTGAAGGGATGAATGCTGACAAAATCGAAGATAAAGCGGAGCGATATAAGGAGGGGATCGCAAACTTGGCGAGATAAAGCATCGTTGAGGGACTGGCAGGCTTCTTTAATAAGTCCCGGGGTTGCTAGAGCCGAAGGGGGCCTAAAGCGCACAAATCGATTACCTTGATCGTCAATGGAGACGATTTCGTTATCGCCATCTTTCCAATGGCCTCCATACGAGATTGCCGTGTGCGCCATGAGGTCACGATGCAACTGCAGAATGACCGATGGCGTTACGGGAATGGAATCGTGTTGCTCGTGAATAAGCGACAACACATCTCGGTATCCAGCGATTTCTTCCTCTGCGCGGGAGCTTGGCTTGGCGGAATACGCCATGATCGCTTTGAGTCTTTTTTGGGTGGTAACAATTCCTTCAAGTCCGTTGGAGGATCGGGTGCTTTGGATCTTAGCCTCCTCCATTAGGGACGATAGAAGCTCGGGTTTGACTTGACTCAGAGCAAGCTGACGGCCTTTATGCTCGCGTATCGAGAGGAGGAGGTTGGTGATTGGAGTTGCTTCGAGTTCCGCTGGGACTGTGGTGTAATCGAACTGGCGCATGCGGCTCCTTTCGGTATCACGAACATACTTTCGATATCATAATATCATTAAATGATACCGAAAGTATGTTCGTGATACCGAAAACTAGAAACCATGGTTCATAACTGCTTGGAAAGTTCGGATTTGACTATCTTATTGTCTTGATCTGTAACAGGTAGACGGTCGAAAGTGGGCTACGTGTTACAGATTGAGATATTTCTGATCGGTCGTTCTGTTCGTCTAAATCTATAACAGTTAGGATTGAAAATCCCTGCTAGATGTTACAGATCGAGACAAACGGCCTGCTCGGGCCGAGCCAAAAAAATCGGCCGCATGCGAACCCGTGGAGGGATTCGTATGCGGCCGACGGGTGGCATGCGGCTGAAATTAGGCCATGAGCAGGCCGGTCTCCGCGACGTTCTTGTACCAGTACGCGCTCGCCTTGGGATAGCGCTTCTGGGTCTCAAAGTCGATGTAGAACAGGCCGTAACGCTTGTTATAGCCGTTGGTCCAGGAGAACTGGTCCTGCAGCGACCACACAAAGTAACCGTCGACGTTTACGCCGCCGTCGATTGCCTTGAGGATCCATGCGAGATGCTGGCGCATGTAGTCGATACGAGGGGCGTCGTCGATAAAGCCGTCCTCGAAGTCGTCCTTATAGCCCATGCCGTTCTCGGTGATGTAGATCTTCTTGTAGTTGGGGTAATCGTTCTTAATGCGCAGCAGCAGGTCGTAGAGGCCCTCGGGATAGATGATCCAGTCCCAATCGGTGGTGGGTATGCCTTCGCGCACGCATGACTCGCCCACGCCCTTGAGGAACCAGCGCGAGGAGCCCTTGTCGCCGGTGCCATTGTGGTTGATGTCGTTTTCGCCCTCGGCGGCACGCAGGAACTGGCACTTGTAGGTGTTGACGCCCAGGCAATCGTTGTAGGGGAGCGCGGCGGTCAGCACGGCGATGTCCTCGTCGCGGACGTCGAGCTCACCGCCGGCGATATGAGCCAGCTTGGTCGCAGCCTCCATGGTATCGGCTGCATAGTGGCCGCGGAAGGTGGCGTCGAGTACCCAGCGGTTGTTGATGACGTCGGCCATGCGAGCTGCCTCGCAGTCGGCGGCGTTGTTGGGGTCGAGGGGATACTTGGGCTCCAGGTTCTGGACAATGCCGATCTCGCCCTCAAAGCCGCCCTCATGGAAGGCGACGACAGCCTTGGCGTGGGCCACCATCATGTTGTGCATGAGCTGGAAGGCCTTGTCCAGGCGGTACTTCTCGCCGTGCGGCCAGTTGCCGACGATAAAGCTGCCCTCGGCGGTCGCGGGAATCTCGT
Source organism: uncultured Collinsella sp. (assembly GCA_900549215.1). GTDB lineage: Bacteria > Actinomycetota > Coriobacteriia > Coriobacteriales > Coriobacteriaceae > Collinsella. Next base: position 6,112 of record URNJ01000004.1, on the reverse strand, counting down.
TAAAGGTAAACCAGTGTTTGACCTCGGTGAACTCGGCAAAGCAGAACTTGGCGTACTCGACAAAGGCGTCGATCGTCGTGCGCGTCAGGAAGCCCTCGCCGCCGTTCTGGTAAAAGGCCTCGGGCGTATCAAAGTGATCGAGCGTGACATAGGGGATAACGCCGGCTTTATTGCAGGTGGCGAAAAGCTCGTGATAGAAGGCGACACCTTCGGGATTGATCTCGCCAGTGCCGTTGGGGAAGATGCGGCTCCAAGCGATGGAGACGCGGATACCGTTGATGCCAAAACGCTGGCACAGGTCGATATCGACCGGATACTTGTTGTAGAAATCGCTTGCGGGGTCGGGGGAGAAGCGACCCTGGGCAGCCAGGAAATCGTCCCAGGGCACTTTGCCCTTGCCGTGCGTGCGGGTCTCGCCTTCAACCTGGTAAGCAGCGGTGGCGCCGCCAAACACAAAGCCGTCGGGGAACTGCATGGGGTTGGTCATGAGTCATCCTTTCAGTGGGATACGGAATAGGGGGAGGTGCCCGAACTGAGGATCCGGGCACCAACAGAGGGAGGAAGCTAGTCGAGGTTCTCGCGGAGCCACTTGATGGCGCCAGCGGGATCGCGAGTAAGGTCGATATATTCCTTACCGCGCGGGGCGAGCAGCTTAATGCCCAGACGATCGGTGTCGGCCTTCATGTCGTTGTAGTAGCTACGAACCTGCGGGGCAAGCACGATAACGTCGTACTGATCCATGATGGCAGTGTGCTGGCCATAGGCGCCTGCGGAGGAAGCGATGTTCTCTCCGGTCTGCGCAGCACCTTCCTTGATAGCGTTGGCAAGCATGGCGGAGGTGCCGGCGCCGGCGCACAGGACGAGGACCTTCAGACCGTCGACATCCTTCTTAGCGGATGCATCGGCAGCGGGCTCGGGCTGATCGGCGACAGGCTCGCTGTCGGCGGCAGCGGCGGTCGGCTCGACGGCAGCGGTGGCCTGCTCGACAGCGGGCGCAGAGGTGCTGGCGGCGATGGTGGCAGCACCATCGGACTCGAGACCCAGCTCGGCGGCGCGCTCGGCCTCCTGGTCGCAGAGCAGCTTATCGTATGCCTTCAAGAACGGCAGGTAGATGATGGCGTCCAGCAAGATGATGATTGCGACAAACACCAGGGCGATAAGCTGGAAGTTCGTGGTGATGAAGATGCCGATGGGGGCAGGGGTAGCCCAAGGCACCACGAAGGAGAAGCCGTTCATGCCCACGTTGTCGATAAAGAACTTGGCAACGCTTACGTTGACGCAGCCGGCGGCAACAAAGGGGATGAGCATGTAGGGGTTAAGGATCATCGGCGCGCCAAAGAGCAGCGGTTCGTTGACGGCGAAGGCAACAGGAACAATCGAGGCCTTACCGACGGCTTTGAGCTGCTTGGACTTCATAAAGAGAATCAGCAGAAGCGGCACGATGAACGTGGCGCCGGTGCCGCCGAACTCACCCACGAGCGACATGTTGAAGGTGAGGGAATGGGCGGGGTGACCACCGGCCAGCAGAACCTGCAGGTTCTCGGCCTGGTTGGCAAGACGGATGGGGTCGATGCCCGGCTGGACAATCGAGGGGCCGTGGACGCCGATGAACCAGAAGAACGCGGTGGCTGCCTGGATAAGGATAAGGCCAGGATAGGTCTCTGCCGCGGTAAAGAGCGGGGAGAGCAGCTTGATGAGCAGCTCGGAGAACGGAACGCCCATGAGGTTGCGCACAACCACATCGATGATGCCGCAGATGATGACGGCGCCGCCAAAGGGGATGATGTCGCGGAAGTTCTGAGCGATGGCGCCCGGGACCTCCTTGGGCAGCTTAATGGTCAGATCGCGCGAGACGCAGAATTTGTAGACCCACACGGTGATGAACGCGGCGATATAGGCCGAGAACAGACCGCGCGTACCCATGCTGGTGCAGTCGAAGACCGAAAGCTCGGAGCCGTTGAACTTGGTGGTGAACTGCGTAACGGCGAGCAAAAGCATACTGCACTGGGCGGCCACCATGGTGGAGCCGTCGTTGAGCACCTTGCCGGCGGGCATGCGACGGTTCATGGAAGCCGTAAAGTTCTTGGCAGTGGTGCCGGCAACCATGATGCCCATGACGCCCATGGTGAAGTTGTACAGCTTGTTGCACCAGTCGATGAGCGGCTGGGGCAGCGTGATACCGACTACGCCGGGAAGGGTGGCAATGAGCAGAAAGATCGAAGAGGTGAGGACGATGGGCATGCACCCAAGGAATCCGTCCTTAATAGCCTGGAGGTAGATGTTCCTCGAGATCTTCTCAAAGAACGGCTGATGCTTTTCGAGCATCTTTACGATGGCGTCCATAGAGCTCCTTTGCTACTTGATGCGCGATGCATGTGGATGGAACTGGTCGTCGATGGATGGTCAGGACTGCCCGGAAACCTTCCTGCTCAAGGAAGGCATTGCGAAATGACAACGTTGTCATTTCGTTAATGACAACGTAAGACATTTTTGGAAGAGCAACAAGGATATACGGGTGAGCGGTCGATATTGTCCGGTAAACGGTTGATTTATCAGTCAGGCAGGTGGTGTATGCTAGAACGCAAAAAACAAGCGATAGAGAACCGAGTGGAGAAGTAGTGGCAACGATGGACAAGAAAAATGTCTCAATGAACGATGTGGCGATTGCCGCGGGTGTTTCTCTCAAGACGGTTTCGCGTGTGATTAACGAGCCCGGTAACGTGCGAGAGTCGACACGCGATAAGGTCCATTCCGCAATGGAAGCGCTCGGGTTCCGGGCGAACTTTGCCGCGCGTTCGCTCAAGTTGGGCCGTTACGGGTGCATCGGCGTGGTGCTGTTTCACTTGTCGGGCGGCGCCGTGGACATGATTGACGGTATCGCCGATGCCGCCGAAGAGCGAGGCTTTGCTCTCACGATGATCAAAAAGCGGGCGGGGGAGAAGATGACCCTTGCCGAAGCGGCGCGTAGGATGTCGCAGCTTCCCGTCGACGGCATGATCTTCAACCTGCGCCAGATGGTCGATGACTTTGATACCTTTGAGGCACCGAAAGACCTCAAGACGGTGATTATCACACCGATGGAACATCCTACCTGCTCCACCGTCAGTGACGACCAAGAGGGCGGCGCGCGCATGGCGTGCGAGTACTTCTTGAACCACGGGCATAAAAACGTGTACTTCGTCTCTGGTAAGAAAGAGTCGTTGTCGAGCCAGTGCCGTATGAAAGGTTGGCGTGCGGCACTCGAGGCGCGTGGCATTGAGCCGCCCGAGCCTCTGCAAGGCGATTGGAATGCGGATAGTGGCTATGCCGCGGGCCTTGTGCTTGCCGATAAGCCCGATTGCACGGCGGTCCTCGCTGCTAACGACTGCATGGCAAACGGCGTGATGATGGCTCTACGTGACAAAGGGCTCAGTGTGCCCAATGATGTGTCCGTGATCGGCTTCGACGATGAGCTCTATAAGACGATTCCCAACTCGATTCTGACGTCGGTGAAGTTTCGCCACCGCGAGCTGGGCGTCCGTGCGCTCAACGAGGTCGTCGCGGGTCTGGAAGCTCCGAGCTCCAGAAGCCGTACGCTCGTCTCGGGCGTGCTGGTCGAGCGTTCCAGCGTAAAGGACCTGCGGGTGTAAACGTGCTCGGCCTGTTCGTCTCGATTGGTAACAAGTAGGACCGAAAACCTCGGCTAGATGTTACAGATTGAGATTTTGTCTACCCAGCCATCATCTTTGTCTTGATCTGTAACAGTTAGACGGCCAAAAGCGAGTCAGATGTTACAGATCGAGACAAACGAACGCGGCCCAGCCCGCCCAAAAACAAAAACGGCGGATACGACCAAGGATGCTGAAGCATCCACCGGGAAGGTCGTATCCGCCACACGGAAAGAGGTGCATGGACGCAGCGCCCATGCGATCGGGAATGGTAAGGTGCACGGCAGCGTGATGGTCACGGCGGCCGATAGCGTTAACTAGTCCAGACGACGGGTCTGCGCCACGTGTTTATACCAGTAGGCGCTTGCCTTGGGAGTGCGCTTCTGGGTCTCGAAGTCTACGTAGAAGAAGCCGTAACGCTTGTTGTAGCCGTTGGTCCAGGAAAACTGGTCCTGCAGGCTCCACAGGAAGTAGCCGCCCACGTTGACGCCGACCTCCATGGCCTTGAGCAGCCAACGCAGGTGCTGCTCGATGTAGTCGATGCGCGGCTGGTCGTCCACAAAACCGTCCTTGTAGGGGTCCTTGTAGCCCATGCCGTTCTCGGTGATGAAGATCTGCTTGTAGTTGGGGTAGCGCTGCTTAATGTAGACGAGCAGATCGAACAGGCCCTCGGGATAGATGATCCAGTCCCAGTCGGTGGTGGGGATGCCGGGCTTGTTCACGTGCTCGCCAATGCCCTTGACGCGCCAGCGGCCGGTGCCCTTCTCGCCCGTACCGTTGTGGTGCAGGTCGTTCTCGCCGTCGTAAGCCTTCAAGAAGCGGCACTGGTAGTTGTTAACGCCCAGGTAGTCGTTGTAGAGTGCGGCCTCGCGCATGATTTCCAGATCCTCGTCCAGGATCTCGATGGTGCCGCCCGAGATGGCAGCAAGGCGGTTGGCGCATTCGAGGGTGTCGGGAGCATAGTCGCCGCGGAACGTCGCGTCGAGCAAAAACTGGTTTTGCAGCACGTGTTCGTTGTTGGCGGCCTTGATGTCGGCGGGGTCGTTCTCGTTGAGCGGATACTTAAACTCCAGCGACTGAATGACGCCGATCTTGCCCTTAAAGCCACCGTTGTGGAAGGCCAGTACTGCCTTGGCGTGGGCGAGCATCATGTTGTGCTCGCACTGGAAGGCCTCGGCTAGATGCGCCTTAACACCACCGGGGAAGGTGCCCTCGATGTAGGTGTTGGAGGCGTCGGCCCAGATCTCGTTAAAGGTGAACCAGTAGGTCACCTGGTCGGCGTACTCCTTAAAGCAGAAGATGGCAAAGTCCACAAAGGCATCGATGGTCTCGCGGTTGAGGAAGTCGCCCTTCTCAAAGAGGGCAAGCGGCGTGTCGAAGTGATGCAGCGTGACAAACGGCTCAACGTGGTGCTTGTGGCACTCGGCGAAGAGGTCGTGATAGAACTGCACGCCCTCGGGGTTGATTTCGCCGGTACCGTTGGGGAAGATGCGGCTCCAGGCGATGGAGAGGCGAATGCCGTTGATGCCAAACTCCTCGCACAGCTCCAAATCGACGGGGTACTGGTTGTAGAAGTCCGAAGCGGGATCGGGGGAGAAGCGCCCCTGGGCCTCCAGGAAGTCGTCCCAGGCAACCTTGCCCTTACCGTGAGTGCGGGTCTCGCCCTCTACCTGGTAGGCAGCGGTGGCGCCGCCAAAGACAAAGTCCTCGGGAAACTGCGCAGGCGGGTTGGTTACGCCAGCAGGATTAACGGACATAATGATCCAATCGTCTAGATCGAAGGGCCAGCCGGCTGTGGATGGTCGGCTGGCCCTGGGCGTTACTTACTTCGAAAGTTGCTCGCTTACGAAGGCGAGAGACTTGTCGCCGTTCTGGGAGAGCTCGATGTACTGCTTACCGCGGCAGGCGACGCACTTGTTGCCCACGCGCTCGCAGTCTTTCTGCAGGTCGGCCAGGTAGCTGGCGGCCTGCGGGGCCAGGACGACCAGGTCAAAGTCGGGGAGCATGTCGACATGGTTGCCATAGGCCTCGGCAGCGGTCTCAAGATTGATGCCGCGCTCATTGGCGGGCTTGGCCAGCGCGTTGGCGAGCAGGCCCGAGGTTCCGCCGCCCTGGCAGAGTACGAGTACGCGCTTGCCGTTGAGGTTGCTGGTGGCCGTAGCCTCGGCAGCGGATGCTGCGGAAGCGGCGGTGGCGTCGGACTTCACGGCCTCGGCAGCAGCGCCAGCGGCAACGCTCTTGGCGTCGGCCTTGCCCTGGAAGGCATCGTTGAGCTTGGCGGCCTTCTCGGCGTTCTTGGCGGCGAGCTCCTCCTCGGAAATCTCGGCCTCCTCAGCGCACTTCTGGGCGTCATAGGCACGGAAGAACGGGTAGTACAGCGCAAAGTCGACGACCAGGATAAGGGCGAGCATCACAAAGGCGAGCGGCTGGAAGCCCAGGCCCATGATGGGGCCGATGGGGCCGGG
>URNJ01000003.1 GCA_900549215.1 uncultured Collinsella sp. | reverse complement strand
GAGCAGCTATACTACTCTCAGTAGTTAAGGGTCGCGGATCCGCCGCGTCGCCGCTCTCAACAGGAGGTCTTTGTTTATGGCAGATCAAAAGCCGGTTGTCGGGATCATTATGGGTTCCAAGTCCGATCTGGGCGTTATGGAAGGTTGCACCGCCGAGCTTGAGGCGTTGGGCGTGCCCTATGAGCTTGTCATTGCGAGCGCACACCGCACACCGGCGAAGGTCCACGAGTGGGCTTCGACTGCCGCCGATCGCGGTATCAAAGTGATTATCGCCGCCGCCGGCAAGGCCGCTCACCTGGGTGGTGTCGTGGCCGCCTTTACGCCGCTGCCGGTTATCGGCGTACCTATGAAGACGAGTGACCTGGGCGGCATGGATTCGCTGCTGTCGATGGTGCAGATGCCTTCGGGTGTGCCCGTGGCCTGCGTTGCCATTAACGGCGCCAAGAACGCCGCCATCTACGCCACGCAGATTCTGGGCGCATGCGACCCCGAGTACCGCAAGGTTATCGAGAAGATGAAGCAGGAGATGGCCGACGCCTAGGCGTTCCGCCGTTTCACCGCAGTATAAGGAGAGCCATGTCTGACTATCAGGGAAAACGATTCAAGGCTTCTCAGATTCCCGATCCGTCGAAGCCGGGTGCTGCCCGTGCGGCACAGCAGGGTCGGACATCCTCTCCTCAGCAGCGCGCGCCGCGTCCTGTGACGCCGGCGACGCACCGCCGCCAGGACACGCCGGCGGCGTATCGTCCCTCGTCTTATAGCGCAGCTAAGAAGCCGTCCCGGTCTTCATCGCATGCCGCGCCGTCGGATTACACCGAGCCGCCGCGCAAAAAGCGCCGCTCCATTATTCCCATTCTGCTCATCATCATCGGCATCGGCCTGATTGTTGCCGGCGCTGCCATCTTTATCAATGCGCAGATCGGTTACAAGCAGGCGAGCGAGTCGTACCAAAAGATCGAAAAGCAATATGCGCCCGCTAAGGACGCCAGCGGCGTGCCGATTATCGATTTCAATGCTCTTGCCCAGACAAATCCCGAGGTCGTCGGTTGGATTTACGCACCGGGCACCAACATTAACTATCCCGTAGTGCAGGCTACTGATAATTCCAAGTATCTCAACACGTTGTTCGATGGCACGTCCAACGCATCGGGTGCCATCTTCTTGGATTACGAGGACACTGCGCCCGGCATGGTGGATCAGCAGACTACGATCTACGGCCACCATATGAACGACGGGTCGATGTTCAACGTGATTTCGGACACCACTGATCAGGCGACGTTCGATAGCATCGAGTTTGTGTATTACATCACACGGGATGCTACGTATAAGCTGCGACCGCTGGCGACCAAAGTTGTTGAGGACACGTATGCCAAGGCGCGCACGCGCAATTTTGAGGGCGACGACGGACTGAAAAATTACCTGTCCGAGATGCTCGACGGTGCCTCTGCCGTGGCGAGCGATGCCACCGATCGTGCTGCTTCGGCAACCAAGGTCGTAACGCTTGTGACCTGTCGTTCGTTATCGCTGAGCAACACGCGTGCTGTCATGGTGCTCACGCCGGTCGAGGAATAAGTTGTTCGAGAGTAGCTAAAAAAGCCCCGTTCCAAATTGGCTACTCGACGACGGTAAGGGAGAAACGATGCTTGAAAATGGCAAATTGATGCCTTCGATTGATGCTTGGCTGCGCGAGGCCAAGGCCGATTCGTCGGCACCTGCGTGCGGTATGTATCTGACACATAACGGTGTGGTGCGCGCGACGCCCAAGGCCGAGGCGCGCGGTGTCGAGACCGATGGCGTGGCGCCGGGCCACAAGGTGGGCGGCATGGTGTTTGGCTACGACGCCAGCAAGGTACAGGCCGCCATCGAGGCGACGCGCGCGATGCCGGGTATCGGCTATGTGCGCGTGTGGCTGGCAAGCGGCGAGCTTGCCGTAGGTGACGACATCATGCTCGTGCTCATCGGCGGGGACATTCGCCCGCACGTGGTCGATGCGCTGCAGGCGCTCGTTGGCACCATCAAGAATGAATGCGTGAGTGAGGTCGAGCGCGAGGCGTAGAGGCTTGCGTCGATAGAAGGCTCGTTTATAAAAATGCCCGCCGGTACGTGTGATACCGGCGGGCATTTTGCGTTTTGGGCGCGGTTGGCGCTACACGCGCGTCGCATCCTTGGGGCTCATGGTCATGCTCTGGAAGCGATTCTCCATAAAGTCATTATCGAAGTACTTGCCGTAGAACTGCGCAACGGGAATATCCGGTTCCGTGCCGTTGACGCGCTGATACCAATAATCGAGCGACTGCAGCGTCATAACGCCATCGACCAGCATAATGATGGTGAAGATGACGGTAGCCGAGTAGCGGCTCTTCCACGGAATCATGTTGATGAGCTTGAGCAGCCTCGGCAGCAGGAGCTTGATCCAGATGAGGCCACCCAGGCCCCACAGGCAGGCGAAGCCCGTGCAGGTACGTCCGCCGGTAAGGACGGCGAGCGGATCGGGCATGCCAAAGAGCTTCATATGCGAGTAGCTCCACGAGACCACGCCAAACGCGGTCTGCATAAACCAGCCCACGAACACCTCAAAGCTGGCGCCGAGCAGGGCGCTCACCAGGAAAATGATGATGGGGTTCTTTTTATAGAAGCGGTTGAGCACCATGGTCATGAGCACGGCACCAAAGCCGTAGATGGGGCTGAAGGGGCCAAACAGCATACCGGCGCGGTCCTGGTAGACACCCGGATCGTCGACGGTCATATGCCAGATATCCTCCAGGACCAGGCCGAGCACGCAGCAGACAAAGAATACCCAGAACAGGTTGAAGTAGTTGAGCTTGATGTAGCCCTCGCCGGTTTCATCGCGCCCGAGCATGCCTTCGGCGGCGGCGTCGCGGTCGAGCATCTCCTGCAGGCGGCGCTGCAGCTCGCGCTCCTGGCGCAGTGTGGGGTCGACGGTGGCCGAAAGCGCGACGAGGATGCCGAGCTGGATGGCAGGGCGCAGCAAGAAGGGCCCGATGCCCTGGAGCATCACGTCAACCAAAAGCTCGACGACGGTAAACGCGATAAGGATATAGGACAGACGGGCGGCATTGCGGCGCTGGTTCTTGATGAGGTCCAGGCCAAAGATGATCAAGATGACGGCACTGGCAGCCGAGAGCATGATGCCGGCGACAATCAGTCCGACCGCGACGAGCGTGTTGTCGCCGAGCTTGGCGGCGGCGTTGCCGTTGATGAGTGCGGTGATGACCTGCCACATAAAGGCGCCGACCGACGGGAGCGTGCCCACGCCGGACAGGATGCATAGGACGGCGTACACCTTAATGATGAGGGGGATCTTCTTGACCTCCGTGGCGCTGGGGACGCTGGGGTCGAGTTCGTTTCGATCCATACATAACCTTTCTCGTTTTGCTGTAGGTACAAGGATACGCCGCCGACCTGCTAAAAGACAGGACAAACGACCCAATTGCAGCAATGTAAGCCCTAGCGGTGGACGAGACGCGTCGCGACGGAAGCATGCGGGATCGTCGGCCCCGAGGCGGTTGCCCAATAAAATGTTTGGCTGCAAAACGGATTATAAGCTCGGTGGGCTTTTAAAAAGCGCTGTTCATGCGCGGGAGTGCTTGTCTTGCCGTGCGTATAATAGGGCAGGTAACGCCAAATAACGAGGCTCTGAGGGGATGCCATGTCTCAAGAAACCATCCGCGCGGCCGAGCGTGCCGCGGGACAGGTGAAGACCATGTCGACGTATGATCCGGACTCCGACCAGCTGCATGAGGAATGCGGCATTTTTGGTGTGTGGGCACCCGATCGCGATGTGGCTCGACTGACGTACTTTGGTCTGCGCGCGCTACAGCATCGCGGCCAGGAATCGGCGGGAATCGCTGTGGGTGATGGCGGCACGGTTATGGTTCGCAAAGACCTGGGGCTGCTCGATCGCGTGTTCTCCAACGCCGACCTGTCGACGCTCTCCGGCCAGCTGGCCGTGGGCCACGTGCGCTATGGCACCGCCGGCGCCAAGAGCTGGGAGGCCTCGCAGCCGCACCTCTCTACCATCAATAGCGTCATTATCGCGCTTGCGCACAACGGTACCCTCGTCAACACCGACGAGCTGCGCCGCCAGCTGATCGAGCTGGGCGTGCCGTTCCTCTCCAATTCGGATTCCGAGGTCGCGACCAAGCTTATCGGCTACTTTACCCAGCGTACGGGTCATCTGCGCGAGGGCATTCGTAAGACCATGGAGCTCGTGCGCGGCGGCTACGCCATGACGCTCATCAACGAGCAGGCGCTCTACGCATTCCGCGATCCGCACGGCATTCGTCCGCTGGTGCTGGGCAAGCTGGTGGACGAGGGCCTGGACCAGGCCGATGCCGCTTCTGTTTCGCAGCTGCCCTCGCAAGACGGTGCCTCGACGGTCGACGCCACCACCCATGTCACCCGCGCCGGCGGTTGGGGCGTCGCCTCCGAGACGTGCGCGCTCGACATCGTGGGTGCCGAGTACGTCCGTGACGTCCGTCCCGGCGAGATTTTGCGCATCAGCGCCGAGGGTCTGGTATCCGAGCAGGGCGTGCCTGCAGCCGAAGAGCCCGCCAACTGCATCTTTGAGCAGGTCTACTTTGCCCGCCCCGACTCCATCATGAACGGCAAGAGCGTCTATGCCTGCCGTTACGACATGGGTCGTCAGCTGGCACACGAGGAGCCCGTCGAGGCCGACCTGGTCATCGGCGTGCCCGACTCCGGCCTGCCGCCCGCGGAGGGGTATTCGCACGAGAGCGGTATTCCCTTTGGCGAGGGCCTTATCAAGAACCGCTACGTGGGCCGTACGTTTATCGAGCCTACGCAGGAGCTGCGCGCCATGGGCGTGCGTATGAAGCTTAACCCGCTGCGTGACAACATCGAGGGCAAGCGCCTGGTCGTCATCGACGACTCCATCGTGCGCGGCACCACCATGGTGCAGCTCGTCAAGATGCTGCGCAACGCTGGCGCCAAGGAGATTCATATCCGCATCAACTCGCCCGAGGTCATCTGGCCGTGCTTCTACGGTATCGATACAGACGTGCAGTCGCAGCTTATCAGCGCCAACAAGACGGTCGATGAGATTTGTGAGTATATCGGCGCCGATTCGCTGGCCTTCCTTTCGGTCGAGGGCCTGCTGAAGGTCATGCCCAAGGGCGGTTACTGCGATGCGTGCTTTACCGGCCGCTACCCCGTGGCGATTCCCGAGAGTTTTGGCCGCGACAAGTTCATGGAGGGCTTTAAGCCCCGCAACCTGGATAAGCCGCTGCACTTTGACGACGACGCCGTGGTCGAGAAATACGACGACCGCAGCTGGGAAGAGGAACACGGCGAGGCCTAAAACCTGCCATGTGGGGACAGGTTTATTTTGGTAGGTTTTACCTGCTGTTTTGTTGATATGACGGCGCGCGTTGTTATGGCGCGCGCCGAAATGAACGCAACTATGAGCACCGTTTGGCGCCCGGGCGGCGGACGGTAGTGGGAGAGGAAGGCTCAGATGAGCGACAGCAAGCATGTGACGTATGAGGATGCCGGCGTCGATACCGCCGAGGGCGGCCGCGCCGTTGACGCTATTAAGCAGATGGTTAAGGACACCAACCGTCCCGAGGTCATCGGCGGTATCGGTGGCTTCGGTGGCCTGTTCTCGGCCACCGCGCTTAAGGATATGGAAGACCCGATTCTGATTAGCGGTACCGACGGCGTGGGCACCAAGCTCGTGCTCGCCCAGATCATGGACCGTCACGAGACGGTGGGCCAGGACCTGGTTGCTATGTGCGTCAACGACATTCTGGCTTCGGGCGCCGAGCCGTTGTTCTTCCTGGACTACGTTGCCATCGGCCACATCGAGGCCGAGCACATGGCAAAGATCATCAAGGGTGTGGCCGACGGCTGCAAGCTCGCGGGCTGCGCGCTCGTGGGCGGTGAGATGGCCGAGCACCCCGGCGTCATGGCTCCTGCCGACTACGACCTTGCCGGATTTACCGTGGGCGTCGTCGACCGTCCCAAGATGCTCGACCCCGCGAACGTCCGCCCCGGCGACGTGATCCTGGGCCTGCCTTCCACTGGCGTGCACTCCAACGGCTACTCGCTCGTGCGCAAGGTCATTGGTGTCGACGGCATTAAGCCGGGCACGCCCGAGGTCGCCGCTAAGGCCGAGGAGCTGAGCCGTCCGCTCGAGGAACTCGGCGGCGCATCGCTGGCAGACGCCCTGCTGGCTCCCACGCGCATCTACGTCAAGCCGATTCTGGAGCTGCTGCGCGGCGGCGCCAACGTGCACGCTATCGCCCACATCACTGGCGGCGGTATTACCGAGAACCTCAACCGCGCGCTTGCCGACGACGTCGACGCCGTGGTCACCCGCAACGGCGCCGAGATGGGTTGGGACGTTCCGCCCGTCATCACCTACGTGTCGCGCCAGGCCGAGCTCGCGCCCAACGAGGCATGCAAGACCTTCAACATGGGCGTCGGTCTGTGCCTGATCGTCGCCCCCGAGGACGAGGCTGCCGTGACCGAGGCCCTGGTCGCGCTGGGCGAGAAGCCGTTCCGCGTGGGCGAGTGCGTCGAGGGTTCCGGTAAGGTCGTGTACTCCGATGAGCGCTAACGAGCAGATGGCTGCCGCCGAGGGCCTGGGCTTTGTGCCCTACACCCGTCCGACCGGCACCGATACGGCCGAGCCGCTCAAGATCGGCGTGCTTATCAGCGATTCGGGTACCAACCTGCAGGCGCTGATTGACCTGATTACCGCCGGCAAGCTCAACGCCTCGATTGAGCTCGTGGTGTCGAGCCGTCCTTCGGCCAAGGGCCTGCAGCGTGCCGAGCGCGCGGGCATCCAGACGCTCACGCTGTCCAAGGATGTCTATGCCGACCCCATCGCCGCCGACGAGATCATCGCGCATGAGCTGCTCGAACGCGGCTGCGAGTATGTGGTCATGGCCGGCTACATGCGCATGGTGCACACGCCGCTGCTGGCGGCGTTTCCCAACCGCGTGGTCAACTTGCATCCGGCGCTGCTGCCGAGCTTTACCGGTGCGCATGCGATTGACGATGCCTTTGCGCGCGGCGTCAAGGTAACTGGCGTGACCGTGCATTTTGCCAACGAGATCTACGACAACGGTCCCATCATCGCCCAGCGTGCGCTGGCTGTTGAGGAGGGCTGGGATGTCGACACGCTCGAGGAGCACATCCACGCGATTGAGCACGTGCTGTATCCCGAGGTCGTGCAGATGCTCGCCGACGGCCGCGTCCACGTGCTGGAGAGCGGCAAGGTGGCAGTTGACCCGACGCGCTAGTCGTTGGTTTGTGTTGGCGGTTAAGCGTCGGAGGTACGCTTAACCGCCATTTTTATGCATTGCGATCTACGTTGTTTGAGGCAAACGATTGCCACAGCTTGATGTTCATAGTCCAATTGCTTCGCCAAGAGGCGCGATCCGGCAAGAGATTAATTTAGCCTAATAGAGCCATTTGCTCTTCTTTATGCTCGGGATACGTCGGACCATAATCAAATGATAATGCGCTAAATAATCTTATGGGGATAATCAAATTATCTTTTGTACGGGTGCTGTCTGTTGGGAGCAAAGATGGGTGCACAATTATTTTCGAGACGAACAGCAATTAAAATGGCCGTTGCCGCGGCTTCTGTCCCGCTGATTGGTCTAGTTGGATGTGGTGAGAAGTCGATTGTTGGAACTTGGGCAAACGACGACGGAGACGAAATTCTCCAATTTGATGAGAATGGTGATTGTTCGGTTCCTTTTACCTATAACGGTGCGTGGCTGGAAAGCTGCGATCGCTATACGATTCAAGAAGACGAGACATTGGTTCTAAGTAGCAGTCAAGGAAATATCAGCTCTCAACATTGGAAGAAAGCCAGCAGCAAAGAGGAAGCTGAAGAGGCGGATGATAGGCTCTATTTTCTCAATGGGGATGAGCTTGTTATCAACAACGAAACGTATACGAGAGAATGAGAGCTAAGACACGCCGACCGTGTGAAGATGGGGAATGCCATAGATGAATACCATGCCGGGCTCGTGACAAACATCATTGTCACGAGCCCGGCACACATTAAAGTATAAATTGTTCACCAGTCCGCATCCTCTTTTTGCTCAGATTGAGCCGTTTGCTGCTAGTGCGGTTGTTGCTCAGATGCCGCAGGGGCGTTATCAAATGCTAATGCCTGTTTGTTTCCAGTGTGGATAATAAAGTTTGCCTAAATAATTTCGTGTTTGATTTCGAGCCCAAACGAGGGCTATGGCATCAAAGCCACCATGTTTTCTAGAAATTTGAACGGTGGGAGTCATGTCGATTGCGAGATTTGACGGGTTGGTTGCCTGACTGGAGGGTGGATCTAATGAAACCAAAAAAAGAAACCGTTGCATTGCTGTCACTTGGCTTGGGGCTTTTTGCGCTGGTCTACGGGCTTATAACAAAAGCGATGCTATCTCATCGTTATACATTTAAAGCTCCTCTTACCAGCATGGAGCTTTCGGTTTTGGCAATTATTGGAATCGGATTTGTTTTACTGATTGTTGGCGCGCTTCTATTTATAAGCGTGCGCTATACATCCAAGAATGTTGTTGATATTGATTCGCAACGGAACAAAGGCAAAGTATGTCCTTATTGCCAAACTCGAATCATAGGAGATGCAAAGCACTGTCCGAACTGTGGTCAAGAGTTGGGTCAATAAGAAGGGGCTTGAGATGCCGAGGACAACAGTAACGATTTGCGCGCACGGTCAAATTGATACGCCAAGAGTCTTAGAGATCTGGAAGAGCATCATTGAAGGCGCCGGTTTTCAACAGAAACTAATTAAGGGTGAACCTTGTTGGTCGAAGGGCGACGGCGTACTGATGCTGCAGCGCAATTTTACGATTGCTTTTGGCGAAAGGGAAATTGTGCTTGAGGGGTGGATGGGCGATGCTCTCTTGGGTGAATCCGATTTGACGGGCGTAAACGGGTGGATGCAAAAGAAAAAGATGAAAGGGCTCCTGTCCCAAGCGGAGGGTGCAATTAGGAGCATAGTCTAGGCTGCATTAGATAGCGATACGGTGTTTATTGATGACTGAAATGCATGGCTGGGCCGTAAAAATATAAGGATACTGGTAGCCGGGTGCCCGATTTAATTTGGACACCCGGTGATTTCGTTAATCTTGTCAGCGAGCTTCAAGCCAACGTTATCCGGTCGCCATTGGCTTCTGGAAAGACTTAGGTTAAGTGACAAGTGATCGATGCTAGAGGCCAAGCGAAGGATATGGGTATGTCACTGTCTTCGGTTGACCGTGATTCATTTTGACTTGATGTGGGCAAGCGGTCTTTGTCGTGAGCGCCGTTAGGGTATGGCTTTTTTCATGTCTGCTGGAGGCCGAAATCTAAACAAAGTAGCCAATAGCGGCCAAAAGACTATAGGACGCTAGAAAAAAGCGATATTTGCGGATAGGGGTAAAATGAGAAAAGCAATCGATTTAATAGCAATTTTTATATTTGGAGCAATGGTTGTATACATTGCTTCGGTCGTTTCATCCAATGGGGCGGCGGCGCAGTATGCTGTGTCGGGCTTTTGGGGCGGATGGGCGGAATCTCCCAAAACCTCAACCATCGCATTTTGGATAGTGCTTGTATATCTTGGGCTTGTGGTATTGACTTGTTCGCTGTGCTGGAAGAGTCCCCTATTGGTGTTGGCGGCTATGAGCGCAGTCTCGATTATGGTTTTCGTCAATCCCTCTTATTCAGTTTATATTTGCTACGTTATGTTCGGTCCAGGGCATTTCATTGGAGACCTGCTTATGCCCATTGCGTCATTTTGCGGAGCGGTTATTTTTGGCGGTCAATTTGCCTTTGAAAACGGATATGGCTGGTTTGTAAGGCTGATTTGTGTCTTGTTCTGGGCAATGGGATTCTTAGCGATCGTTGCAGCTCCGGGCGAGTTCTTTAGCGAGCTGTTCTCCGATTCAGGAACGACGCGGTCAATATCGAGCAGAAGCACAAGATCTGATTGCAGTGACGAGATTGATAATTTATTGCGTGATGCCAAGATGGATCGGATCCAAGAAACGTTGGACGACATTAAATACTGGGAAATTCGTAACGGAGGCCGCAAGTAGCTGTGTCGAGATTACGCGGATGAAATGAAAGACCTTAATACGCGACACAAGGCAGATGATGTCGCTGTGGCGCAGAGACTTGTTATGTCTGCCGAGGTGCTGCATGTGGGGGACCAGAACGCCATCGCCTTTCGGCGATAATGGCTGGTTAGTGATTGATTGCGATAGTTGGCCAGCAAGCTAAGAGGAGGATAATATGCCACTGCTGCCAGTTGACCATGAGCCATTCCATCTTGATGCGGGTGAACGATCCACGCCGCGCATTGAGTTGATCTATGATCTTGAAGAAGAGGCGCGAAGACTTGAAGATGACTATCAGGTTCTAGTGGATGCGTTATGCGACGATATCGTTAAAAGCGAGGGCGAAGATGAAATACGGTCGAGTATTGAGCATCGAATCGGCATGCTGATAAACATCAAAGAGAGCCAGCGCCTCTGCTATGCCCAAATTGAAGATTTGGTGCCTAGACGTCATCCTTGTCCGGTCCCTCCAATGAAAAAACGTCCCAATTGTTGCGATGAGATCGAGTGTGAATGCTGCGGCGCAAAAAATGAGATAGATGCTCAATTCTGTGAAATATGCGGTAGTCCTATTGATATGGGCGACATATGGCGTTATTGCAAGAAGTGTAGGATTGCATACAGTAGAGAGATCAACTTTTGTCCTGAATGCGGCTCAGCAATAACCGTTGAGATTAAACGTAAAAGGAAATAGTTTCTCGTTGCTATATGTTTGCCCTTACGCGTGAAAGCGTAATTGGTGACATGCCCAAAAATGATGAGATGCGCGAATGGGGGACCCTGTCGATAACCCCCGGATACTCCTCGAGAAACCATTTGTAGCGGTCACGAGCCGGCAACAGCCTAAGTGCGGATTCGGTTTTATAATGATCGTGCCAAGCCCTTGATAGATATCGGTTAATGAGAGTTGCAAGTCCTGGATTATATTGGGCTTTATTTTGAACATCGCTTATCTTGAGAAGAACGAGCGTGCAGTCTGTTAAAGCTTCAATATAAGTCGGGGATGGAATGTCAAACTCGGGGCTAGGCATTACAGGCATGCCCGGCTCCGCCATTATGCAGTCAGTGATTTCCGAACCATCGCTTTGTAGAGAATACGAACAGGCTACCCCCTGTTTTAAAAGGTAAAACCATTTTTGTTGGGTACCCATTTCAAGGATAATTTCTCTTTTTTGAAATTGCTGGATTGAAGCCATTGCCACTAGCTCGGCTAATAGGTTTTGGTTGTCGCACGGGGCGTACTGACAGAAAAAATTCGGATCCAGGGACACGGAATCGCTCCAACGGGCAGATATCGTTAACAAATGCTAACCAAGAATAAGATACGCCATCGGGGGGGGGGCATTATCAAATGCTAATGAGATTCTGGCTTTTTCGGAAATTTCAGAAATACATAAAAATGGAGTGCCGCTGCGCCACTGTTTGCCAGCTGTGTTTTTCGTTGCTGTGCCGCTGCCGCTCGATTTGTTCGAAGGACATGATGCTGGATAAGGACAACGCCCATTTGCTTGGCGATAGTTGCTGGTTTAATTACATTCCCTGCTGCTTGAGTTCCTTTTGACACCGGGGCCATATCTTCTTGCCTGTCAATTACGGCAGTCGACTCTTTTGCAGAGAACAAAGCTTCCAGCATTGAGATTATCTGGGAAAATGACTAGAAAAACTTGGCCTTCAGCTTCAAATTGTGCACAATTCTATTTGTCGTCTATTTAACATCTTGTTATCAAATAAGAGTGAGGGCGGGCTGGGAACGCTCGTGACGCTCTATTGCGATTGCCCATATACTCGAATGAAAAAAGCGAACGAAAAAATGCTGTGTACTGGCATGCTTATCTTTTGCACGCCCAAGGCGAGTCGATGAGCAATCAGTCGCTGCGAGAGCGTTTCGGACTTTCCGATGAAAAGAAAAACACGGTGGCGATGTCTCGTCTAATCAGAGAGTGCCTAGAAGAGGCATTGATAAAGGAAGAGGATGAGGATGCGGGCGCCAAATATCGAAGGTATATTCCGTATTGGGCCTAAAGGGCAGAAGTGGGAAAATGAGACAGCTTGTGTTTGTTAATGACGAAGCGCTGTTGTGACTTAACTATCGAAAAAGCTGAGGGGGCTTATGGAATCACATGAGCCCCCTCAGCTTTATAGGCTCATTGATTTTGGACTCTGGATAACGTGACGGGTGTCATTTCCATCCCAAGAAATCCGATAGGGCTCCGCCCGTGTGTGGGCGGGGCCCTTTTGTGTGGCCTTTAATGTTTGCTATACTGCTAGCAGGTAGAGAGGAGCCGCTATGGGTACAGCAACGGTGCAGCTCAACACACGAATCGATCCTATGCTCAAGGCTGGTGGCGACGCGGTCCTAACTCGCAATGGATTGGGGGCGAGCGATGCTATTCGCGCGCTTTGGGTCTATCTTGTCGAGCATCAAGCGTTGCCGGGATTTATGGTGGCGGATAAGCGCGGGGCGCCCCGTGCGGAGAGCCTGGCCGAGCAGGGGTGTGGCCTAGCTTTTTCCTCGTTGGGGCTAAGTGCGTCGGATTTCGCATCGGCAGAATCTTCGGCGGAAAACTGGGATGCCGTACGAGATGATATGTATGACGCGATGATTGCCGACATCGAGGCGAATTGCCGATGATTGAGGCAAAGCATCTCTTGGTAGATACGAACGTTTGGCTCGATTATTACCTGCAAGAAGGGGCGTTCGACGAAGCGAAAAGACTGGTTGAACTGGCCGAGGCGGGAAAGATCGACCTTCTGTATGCGCCAACGACGGCAAAGGACGTGTTCTATATTTTGCCTCGTCGTCTGTCCCGGCGGAATGTGAATGGGATTAACGTGTCGTTTGTCTCGGCGTCGTGGGCCTGCATTGAGCACATGATGCAGGTGGCAACCGCCTCTCCGCTTTCGTTGGCAGAGTGCGAGATGGCGCGCATGCTTGGCAAGCGCATGCCGGATCTTGAAGACAACCTCATCATCGCTTCGGGCGAGACTGCAGATGTTGACTACGTGGTCACGAGCGACCGGCGCATGCTAGAGGCGATGCCCGAAATTTGCCTGACGCCTGCCCGCGCTCTCGAGACGATTGGGATCCTCGACTAACCTTGCCTGCCTCGTTTCGCTATCATATGGGGCATTGTGAACCTCGTGCAACTTTGGAGGACAGTATGGCGGATAACGCCGAGATGCTATTCTCGCCTGAGCTGGTGTTTTTTGATTGGGAGTGCGTGTCGCCGGGCGAGGTGTTTGCGCGGCTCGAGGGTGAGCTTGCCCCGCGCGGCTACATTGCCGAGGGTTGGCTCGACGCCGTCCGCACGCGCGAGGACGCCTATCCCACGGGTCTTGCCATGCCGGCGGCCAACATTGCCATCCCACATACCGATCCGGGATTTGTGGCCAAGCCCTATATCGCGGTGGTGAAGCCCGCCGCACCTGTGACGTTCAACGCGATGGCGGGCATGGGCGCCCCCGTGCCGGCGCAGATCATCATCAATCTGGGTATTGCCGAGCCGGGCGGCCAGGTCGAGGCTCTGCAGGCGCTCATGAATATCTTTATGGACGCCGGCGCCGCGGCCGACGTGCTCGGCCAAACCACATCTCAGGGCATGGTCGACGCCATCCGTCGCCACTTCTAAAGTCGGCACTGGGGGCTGTCCCTAGCTGCCGGCAGAAAAGGAACGTCCCTAACTGCCAACTGCCAGACCTGTCCCCTTTGCACCAAAATGGTGCAGATTAACCTGTCCCCCATGCGCCAAGTGTGTCGCGGGGGCTGCGTTGTGACACAATGGCGTTTGTTCGATTCGTGATGCGAAAGGCCAAACATGGCAAACAAGAAAAAGAACCCCGAGGTCGCGCCGGCGCCCGAGCAACGGCCCCGCGCCGCCTCCAGCTCTCGCAAGAAGCAGCGCAAGACCTATGTGTCCAAGACCGTCAAGATCGTCCTGGTGGTCATCGGCGTGCTGGCGATGCTGCTTTCCGTCTCGGCGATGGCGTGCTCCGGCCTTATGTCGCAGGCCGAGGACACCTCGGGCTACAAGCTGACCGGCGGTGTTGCTGCAACTATCAACGGCACCAACCTCACCGAGGACACCGTGACCAAGCAGATCATGAGCATGCGCACGTCCTACGGCTACACCAAGGATGAGGATTGGGCGCAGTATCTGGTTGACAACGACCTCACGCCCAAGAAGTACCGCAAGCAACTCATCGACTCCTACACGCAGCAGATTCTGCTTCAACAGGCACAGAAGGAGAACGGCGTGACGGTGTCGGATGAGGAGGTCGAGAAGGCTTGGAAGGACGCGTGCAAGAGCGCGGGCGGCGCCAAGGCCTTTAAGAAGACCCTCAAGACCTACGGCTATACCGAGGACACCTACAAGGACTCACTCAAGGAGAGTCTGGCGCAGCAGAAACTCAAGGATGCCGTCGCGCCCACGAGCAAGCCCAAGGACAGCGAGATTGTCGATTACATCAACGAAAACCTGTCCAGCTACAACGACGCCCGCCGCTCGTCGAACATCCTGATCAAGGTTGATTCCGACGCTTCCGACGAGGACAAGGCTGCCGCCAAGGCCAAGGCGCAGGAGTGCCTGGACAAGATCAACTCCGGTGAGCTGAGCTTTGAGGACGCCGTTGAGCAGTACTCCGAGGACACCGGTTCCAAGGAGAAGAAGGGCGATGTGGGCTGGGATAAGCTCACCACCTTTGTCGACAGCTACCAGACGGCGCTCGAGGGACTCAACAAGGGCGACGTGAGCGAAGTCGTCGAGTCGACCTATGGTTACCACATCATCAAGTGCACCGACTACTTCCATGTCGATAATCAGGTCGATGACATCAACCAGGTACCCAAGGCCATCAAGAAGTACGTCTCCAACGTGGTGAAGACGCAGGCGGCCAGCACCGCGTACAGCGAGTGGCTAGAGCAGTACAAGAAGGATGCCGACATCACCGTTAATCCCATGCCCAAAGACGTGCCATACAACGTCAGCCTGAAGGGCGTCACCAAGAGCTCGACCGACGATTCGTCGACGACTGAGTAATCATGGGGCGGTGCTCGCGCGAGTGCCGCCCACGCTATTAGAGAGGATTTGCAGATGACCAACGAAGAGCTGCAGAAAGAAATGATCGCGGCCATGAAGGCCAAGGACAAGGTTCGCCTGTCCATCATTCGCCAGGTTAAGGCCGAGGTGAAGAATATCGAGGTTAACGAGCGCCGCGATGTGACCGAGGAAGACGTCAACAGCATGATCAAGCGTCTGATTAAGCAGACGAGCGAGACGCTGGAGATGTCCATCAAGGCCGGCACCGACCAGGAGCGTACCGACAACCTGACCGAGCAGGTCAAGATTCTGGAAAGCCTGCTGCCCGCGCAGGTTTCGGGCGAGGAGCTCGAGGCTCTGATCGAGCAGGTCATCGCCGAGCTGGGCGCCACGTCCAAGAAGCAGATGGGCCAGGTTATGGGCGCACTCGGCAAGGCCACCGGCGGCAACTTCGATAAGCCGGCCGCGGCAAAGATCGTCGGAGCCCGCCTCGCGTAGGGGCCGAGCGGTACACAGTTGAGGCTGAGGGGGCGTGACCATTGCGGTCGCGCCCCTTTTTGATGAGCTGGGTACTCATTGGGGACGGGCTTAAATGAGTGCCCAATGAGCAGGTACTCATTTAAGTCTGTCCCCAATGAGTGGGTGGAAGGTTGCGGGTTCTTTACGGGAATGTAGTGTGGGCTGCGGAAACGCGGTTCTTTCCGTACAATAGTTCAACTCGTGTAAACGCAGGGAAGGGACATTCATGGCAGACATGATCGAGATCAAGCATCTCAACAAGTACTTTGGCGACCTGCATGTGCTCAAAGATATCAATCTCACCGTCAAGCGCGGCGAGAAGCTCGTAATGATCGGGCCTTCCGGCTCGGGTAAGTCGACGCTCATCCGTTGCGTCGATTATCTGGAGGAGCCCACGTCGGGCGAGGTCGTCATCGACGGTACGCCGCTCACCAAAAAGAATCACCTGGAGATGGCTCGCAAGTACAGCTCCATGGTGTTTCAGCAGTTCAACCTGTATCCCAACATGACGGTGCTGGGCAACCTGACGCTCGCACCCATCAAGCTGCAAAAGAAGAGCAAGGAGGAGGCGACCGAGATCGCCATTGCCGCGCTCAAGCGCGTCGGCATGGCGCATAAGGCCGGCGAGTATCCGCAGAATCTCTCGGGCGGTCAGCAGCAGCGCATCGCCATCGCCCGTGCCCTGTGCACCAAGCAGCCCATCATCCTGTTTGACGAGCCGACCTCGGCGCTCGACCCCGAGATGGTCCAGGAAGTCTTGGACGTTATGATTGAGCTCGCGCAGGAGGACATCACCATGATCTGCGTGACGCACGAGATGGGCTTTGCGCGCCAGGTGGCCGACCGCGTCATCTTTATGGAGGACGGCCGCATTCTGGAGGAGGGCACGCCCGAGCACTTCTTCGATAACCCCGAGAACCCGCGTTGCCGCGAGTTCCTGTCCAAGATTCTGCACTAGGCGCGGTGATGGACATGACGGATATGACGAGGGCGGCCGTGTCGCGCCGTCACTTTTTGCAGCTGGCTGGCGCCGGCATGCTCGCGCTGACGGGGACCGCGCTTACCGGTTGCGGCAACTCCACCAGCGGCGAGGGCTCCGACAAGGGGTCCAAGCTTGCGGCCATCAAGTCGCGTGGCCATCTGAATGCCGGCGTTAAGAAGGACGTTCCCGGCTATGGCTATTACGACACCGCCAAGGGCCGCTTTGAGGGCATGGAAGTCGATTTGTGCTACCAGATCGCCGCTGCCGTCTTTGGCGTGAGCTACAAGGAGGCCCGCGCCCAGGAGCTTGTCGAGTTTACCGACGTAACGCCCAAGACGCGCGGCCCGCTGATCGATAACGGCCAACTTGACGTGGTCGCGGCGACCTACACCATCACCGACGAGCGCAAGAAGAGCTGGGATTTCTCGACGCCGTACCGCACCGACTACGTGGGACTCATGGTCAAGAAGCGTTCGGGCTTTACCTCGATTGAGGACCTGGACGGCAAGGTCATTGGCGTGAGCCAGGGTGCTACCACGCAGGGCCTGATCGAGCAGATGATCAAGGACAACGGCTTTAGCTGCAAGCCCGAGTTTAGGGCCTTTAGCGGCTACCCCATCATCAAGAGTTCGCTCGACGCCGGCAATATCGACGTCTTTGCCATGGACCGCTCCACGCTGGCCGGTTACATGAACGAGACCGTTGAGCTGTTGCAGCCCGAGGTCAAGTTTGGCGAGCAGGGCTACGGCGTGGCGACCAAGAAGGGCTGCGACCTTTCGGCTGTTGTCGATCAGGTGATTTGCGATCGCCTGGCCGATGGTTGGCTCGACCAAGAGGTCAAGACCTGGGGTCTTGTATAGGCGCATCGTCCAAGGAAGGAATCAAATGCTCGAAGGATTATTTGACGCCGACCGTTGGTCGACGACATTTCAAAACATGGGGCCCTTCTGGGAGGGCTTTGGCGTGACGCTGCAAGTGGTCGTTGCCGGTCTGCTGTTGTCGCTGGTGCTGGGCACGCTGCTGGGCGTGTTCTCTACCACTCGTTCGCGCGTGCTGCGCGCCATAAGCCGCGTGTACGTGGAGTTTTACCAGAACACCCCGTTGCCCGTGCAGGTGCTCTTTATGTACATGGCCGGTCCGCAGTTTTTGCAGGCCATAACCGGTGCCGATCAGCCGGTGCGTATCGCGCCGTTCGTGCTGGGCTTTTTGGGCGTGGGCCTGTATCACGCGGCCTACATTTCGGAGGTCATCCGCACCGGTATCGAAGCGGTCCCGCGCGGTCAGATGGAGGCGGCCCAGAGCCAGGGCTTCACCCGTGCGCAGGCATACTGGTACATCGTGTTGCCCCAGACGTTCAAGATCATTTTGCCGCCGCTGTGTAACCAGGCGCTCAACCTGGTCAAGAACACGTCGGTGCTGGCGCTTGTGGCCGGCGGCGACCTTATGTACCGTTCCGACAACTTTGTGAGTCTGTACGGTTACCTGCAGGGATACATCGTCTGCTGCCTTATGTACTTCATCATCTGCTTTCCGCTCGCCATGCTGGTGCAGTGGCTCGAGCGCCGCTCCAAGGAGCGTCCGCGCGGCGTGAGCCTGGCCGAGCTGGGGCTCGACAACGTAGAGGAGGCCTAGCGCATGGAAATCTTCAACGCGACCAACCTGCTCTACATTTGGGGCGGCTTTGTTAAGACGATCGAGATCTCGGCGCTGTCGATCTTTTTCTCGCTCATCTTTGGCACGGTGCTGGCGCTCGTGAAAAGCTATGCGCCCCGCCCGTTCCGTATTTTGGTGAGCGCCTATATCGAGCTGTTCCGCTGCACGCCAAACCTGCTGTGGATTCTGTTTATCTACTTTACGGTGCAGGGTTTGGACATTGTGATTTCGACCATCGCCTTTACGCTGTTTACCAGCGCTGTTATGGCCGAGATTGTGCGCGGCGGCCTCAACTCGATTCCGCGCGGCCAGTTTGAGGCAGCGCAGAGCCAAGGCTTTGGCTTCTTTGCCACCATGCGCTACATCATTCTGCCGCAGACGTTTAAGACGATCATTCCGGCGCTGTTTAGCCAGTGCACGACTGTCATCAAGGACAGCTCGTATCTTTCGGGCATTAACGTGGCCGAGCTCATGTACACGGCAAACGTCGTGATGGCCCACGCGATCGACCTGTCGCAGGTGCTTATGCTCTACGGCCTGGTGTTTGCGATGTACTTTGTGCTCAACTTTGGTATCTCGCTGCTGGTCCGAGCGTATCAGCGCCGCATCGTGGCAGCGTAGAATGTGACAAAGGGACTGTCCCTTTGTCACATAGAGAAAGGAATCGCGATGAGCGATCTGGAGAATAAGAAGAATCCTGTGGTCATTACCATCGCGCGCGACTTTGGCGCCGAGGGCCACGAGATTGGTCGCATGCTTGCCGACGAGTTGGGGATTCCGCTGTACGATAACGAGCTGCTGGTACGTGCGTCGCTGCGCGCGGGCGAGTCGCTCGATAAGATGGCCGCCTATGACGAACGTCTGGCCGTTGAGAACATGGCGTTTCTGCCCGACCGCTACGATGCGCGTTCGTACTCGGATAAGTTGTTCCAAAAGATGAGCCAGGTGATTTTGGATTTGGGCGAGACCGAGAGCTGCATTATCGAAGGCCGCCTGTCCGATTATCTGCTTCGCAACAACCCCAACCACATTGCCGTGTTGGTGACCGCTCCCTTTGAGGACCGCGTCGAGATCGTGCGCAAGAAGCGTGGCCTTAACAAAAAGAAGGGCGCCAAGCTGGTCAAACAGCAGCAGAAGGCGCGCGAGGCGTTCTATAAGCGCTACAGTGCCGGCAAATGGAAGATGACGAGCGGTAAGGATATCGTAGTCAACCGCGCCAAGCTGGGCCGCGAAGGCTGCAAGGACGTCATCGCCGCGGCCTACCGCTACAAGGTGGCCCAACTCGAAGGCTAACCGACCAAAACCACCACAAAGGGGACAGGCACCTTTGTGGTGGTGGGACGGCCGGCATAGAAAAAGTCCCCGCCGAGCGTGTGCTCGACAGGGACTTTGCCGTTTAATGGCTAGCGCTGAGGGTGATTACTCGCCCAGCAGGCTCTTGGTGATGGAAGCGGCGGCCTTCTTGCCAGCGCCCATCGCCAGAATGACCGTAGCGGCACCGGTGACGATGTCGCCGCCGGCCCAGATGCGGGGATCGGTGGTCTGGCCGGTCTCCTCGTCGGCGACGATGTAGCCCCACTTGTTGAGCTCCATCTTGCCGCCGATCTTCTTTGCGAAGGGGTTGGCGTTGGTGCCGATAGCCGAGATCGCGACGTCGCAGGGGATCTCCTCGATGGCGCCCTCGATGGGCACCGGGCGACGACGGCCGGACTCGTCGGGCTCGCCGAGCTCCATCTTCTGGACCTTGACGGCGCACACGGAGCCGTCTTCGCCAGCGACAAACTCGAGCGGGGAAACGAGCGGCAGAACCTCGACGCCCTCGGCCTTGGCGTGGTGCAGCTCGGCACGACGGCAGGGCATCTCGTCCTCGGTACGGCGGTAAGCGATGATGGCGTGCTCGGCGCCCAGACGCTTGGCGGTACGGACGGCGTCCATAGCCACGTTGCCGCCGCCAAAGACAACGACGTTCTTGCCGTGCTTGGTGGGGGTGTCGTACTCGGGGAACTTGTTGGCCTTCATCAGGTTCACGCGGGTGAGGTACTCGTTTGCGAAGAAGACGTTGGGCAGGTTCTCGCCGGGGACGTTGAGGAACTTGGGCAGGCCAGCGCCGGTCGCCACGTAGATGGCGTCGAAGCCCTGCTCGAACAGCTCCTCGGCCGTGGCCATGTTGCCCACGACGGAGTTGTACTCAAACTTGACGCCCATGTCCTCCAGGCCGTCAATCTCGCGCTTGACGACCGCCTTGGGCAGACGGAACTCGGGGATGCCGTAGACCAGCACGCCGCCGCCGGTGAAGAAGGCCTCGAAGACGGTAACGTCAAAGCCGTTACGGGCGAGCTCGCCGGCGCAGGTGATGCCGGACGGGCCGGAGCCGACGACGGCGACCTTCTTGCCGTTCTTGGGGGCCATCTTGGGCGTGGAGGCGAGCTCGGGGCGATCACCCAGGAAGCGCTCGAGCTGGCCGATGGCCACGGGCTCGGACTTCTTACCACGGATGCACTTGCCCTCGCACTGGTTCTCCTGCGGGCAGACGCGGCCGCAGATGGCGGGAAGCATGGAGTCCTCGCGGATGGTATCGAGAGCGCCGCCGAAGTCCTTCGCGCGGATCTGCTCGATAAAGCGGGGAATGTTGATGTTGACGGGGCAGCCCTCAACACAGAACGGCTTCTTGCAGTTGAGGCAGCGCTCGGCCTCGGCCAGCGCCATCTCCTCGGTGAAGCCCTTGTCGACGGGGCGGAAGTCGCAGGCGCGCTCGGCAGCCGGCTCCTCGTTATCGGGGGTGCGGGGCGACTTCATATCGGCAACGAAACGACCGTTAACTAGTGGCATGCGCAGCTCTTTTCCTCATAGGCCTTGAGGGACTCGCCCTCTTCGGAACGGTAAGCGGCCTGGCGGGCACGAAGGTCATCCCAGTCGACCAGGGTGGCATCGAAGTCGGGGCCGTCGACGCAAGCGAACTTGGTCACGCCGCCCACCTCGACA
The DNA here is from genome assembly GCA_900549215.1 of uncultured Collinsella sp. Lineage (GTDB taxonomy): Bacteria > Actinomycetota > Coriobacteriia > Coriobacteriales > Coriobacteriaceae > Collinsella. The sequence goes on along the minus strand of URNJ01000003.1, from coordinate 7,845 downwards.
CGGCAGCAGCCGCCCATACCGGTGCCGTCAACCATGATGGGGTTGAGCGACGCGGTGATGGGGGTATCGTACTTCTGGGCGGTGAGGGTCGAGAACTTCATCATCGGAACGGGGCCGACGCAGAAGACCTGGCTCACGGCCTTGTCCTGCAGCAGGCGCTCCAGCGGAGCGGTGACAACGCCCTGCTCTCCGTAGGAACCGTCGTCGGTGGTGATATGGATGTGGTCCTCGTCGAGGAGCTCGCGGAACTGGTCCTCCATGAGCAGGAGGTCCTTGGTGCGGGCGCCCATGATGGCGTGCACCTCGTGACCGGTCTCGACCAGGTGCTTGGCGACCGGGAAGGCAATTGCCAGGCCGACGCCGCCGCCAATGACGGCGCAGGGGCCCTCGGCCATCTCGGTGGGAACGCCCAGCGGGCCCACGACGTCGCGCAGCGACTCGCCGGCTTCGTAAGTGGACAGCATCTCGGTGGTCTTGCCGATCACCATGAAGATGAACTCGACCCAGCCCTCGTCACCGTTCCAGCCGGCCAGGGTAAACGGGACGCGCTCGCCCGTCTCGTTGGCGCGGACCATGAGGAACTGTCCAGCGTGCGCATGCTTGGCGATTGCGGGCGCCTCGATGCGGAACTTGAACACCTTCTCCGAGAACTGCGTCTTCTCCAGGATCTTATACATAGAACCCCTCTCTTGTTAGGGCCGCCGAACCGTGCCTCCACGGAAATGGACGGTAGCCCGAATAAAACCGTACGCGCACAGGCGTTGTGCAGACATACGGTGCAAATTATACCCTCATGGACATGTCACTTACGTGTGTCTTCGGCGGTTGGGAGCAGGGTTTATCCACTTCGACCTGCCAAAGGGGGAGAGGTTTATTTTGGCAGGTTTTATCAGGCAAAACGGCAAAGGGGGCCGGCCTCGCGCTTCGGTGAGGCCGGCCCCCTTTGGAGCGCTGCATATGTATAGCGGCACAGGGTTTATTGCGACGCAGCCGCCGCGGCGTTTCCGCAGATGAAACCTGCCAAAATAAACATCTCTAAATGGTAGGTTTTAGTGCTTGCCGTTGGCGGAAGCGGCGCCGTTTACGTGATCGCGGGCGTAGATTACGCCGTGGACGATGGCCAGACCGGCGGCATCTGCGGCGCGGGCGCAGGTGTCCTGGAAATCCTCGGCTTCGCGGGCGCGCAGCTGCTTGAGCACGTAGTCTGCCACGGCCATCTTGCCGGGAGGGTTGCCGATGCCGGTGCGGATACGGCTAAAGTCGCGGCTGCCCATCTTGTCGATGATGGAGCGCAGGCCGTTGTGACCGGCATGGCCTCCGCCCACCTTAACACGCACGTCGCCGGCGGGAATATCGAGCTCGTCGTGGATGACGAGCAGCTCCTCGGCCTTGATCTTGTACTCGCGGCAGAGCTTGGAGATGGGCCCGCCCGAGGTGTTCATGTACGACTGCGGCTTGACCAGTACAATCTGGCGCTTGCCGTTCTCTTCCTCGGCATCGTTGATGTTGATGAGCGCGACCTCGGCGCCTGCTTGGTTTTTCCAGTACGTGACGCCGGCCTGACGGGCCAGCTCGTCGATCGCCTTAAAACCGGCGTTGTGGCGGGTCTCGGCATACTCATCGCCAGGGTTGCCAAGTCCGGCAACCATGCGAATCTTAAGCGGCTGTGCAGCTGCCATGTTCATCCTTTCGTTGATTTGTCGCCTGCTATGGTGAGCGACCCTGTTGCCGCTGTCAAATGGAGGGCAATTGAGGTTGTTTGGGGGCGTTTGGACGGCCGTCAAAATCCGAGGTGGACAGTTAGTTCAGATACGTATAAGTTCTGAGGACTCGAATTGCTCAATTCAATGCCGATACGTTGTTTTGGAACTTTAGTTAGTCCATATGACGCTGTTTTGAAGTCTACCCCGCTTTCAAATAGGGCGAATGGTATAGAGATAGCTGCAAAACAGCCTAATTCAATGTGTCTATTTATACGTATTTGAACTAACTGTCCAGCCCTGTTCGACGGCGCACGGGTGATTCGCCGTTTAGACCGGCGCAAGGCCGATTCCGGCCCGCAGAGCGTTGAGCCAAGCGGCCTGACGCTTGCGATAGCCCTTGATGCGATATCGGAATCGGACTCCTGCGAGTCGATGCATCGTTTGGGCGAAGGCTTCGAGTGCAACAAGGTCTTTCATTTGGTCGCGATTGATAACCAGGACGTGGATGCCCATTGCCTTGAGGCCATTATTTCGATTGCCATCGTGGATGCGAGCGTTTTGAAGCTCATGCCCAATTCCGTTGTATTCGTTGTCGACTCCGGCGGCCGGGCAATATAGGTCGCAGATGGCGTAAGGGATGCCGGAGGACATGTTAACCGCAAGAGTGTCGAAGTCGATTCGATAGTTGAGTAGCAGGCCTCCCATGGGCAGGCTGCAACATCCGAATCCGCCAAAGCGCATGGGCGCTCCGAGAACGGCTAACATTAGGGATTCGGCTGGGGATGCAGATCCGGGTCGGGCAAGCTTGACTGCCGTGCGAAACGAGGTGTATGAGCTACTTTTGGCGAAGCGCGCGACCGCCTCGAGATCTTCGATGGTCGTGGCGGGCTCGCATTTGTAGTGCGCCTGTTCGTAGCGGGTTTCGTTCTGCTGTTTGGCTGCCGACTGGCCGCCCAGGCAATCAAGATCGCCCGTCGCTGCGCAGCTATCGCCCTTGGGCCAGATGTCGTCATAGGCGATGGGGTAGGTTGCCTCGGGCGGAAGGGAGTAGGTTCCGAGCAGCTCCATAAGGAGCATCAAGGTTTTGGCGACCGATTCATTTTTAGAACAAAGCATGGCTGTCATGGCAGGAGACGTTGCGTAGATGTCGGCCTCGACGTGCATAATTGCACCTTCAGGAAGCGGAGCGGAGAGAATATGCTGAAGAAGTCGCTTGTCGGGGCGTCTGTTGTCTTCGTTTGAAACGAGAAGATCGAGTAGTTCGGAATCATCTTCATTCCAGGCGTCGAGTATCGAAAGTGCGCCAAAGTCTATCGCGTCATTATTGGGAATGCAGCTAGCCAAGGCCTGTGCTTGCTGTTCACTATCAACGGAGTCCCAGGGTAGGGCAGAGTACGCCCGTCGTGCGCGACGAATTGCGCGGAGGGCGGAGAAATGTGAAATCACGGTCGTCATAGCTATAACGTACTAAGTTGGCGGCAGAATGCGACCGCCATACCGTTCTTTTCGCTCAGCGGGGCGCTGTGCGCCATGAACGGCTGGGTGTTATGAAATCGATGGAATCGGTTGAGGGGATTGCAGGAAATTGAGCTCTGCCGCGAAGGTTGACGATAGCTACTGGACAGTTAGTTCAGATACGTATAAGGCGACGGGCATTCGAGGCGTTTCTAAGGGCCTTCGAGGGTGATTTGAGGGTAAATATGCGGCGGTTGTACTCGAAAACGATGAGCTTTGGGCGGCATGGCATCCGCCGGGGAGCTCAGAAGGCTCCGAACGGCCCTTTGGGGCTTTAAAAAATACGTATCTGAACCAATTGTCCAGGGAAGGTTGGCGAGGGATAGAAAAAGGGCCGGAAGCGAGCTTCCGACCCTTTAAAAGCATCAAAGATGATGCGATGCGCGTTGGACTACAGCGCGAAGTCGCCGCCGACGAGCGTGGAGACGGGCTCCTCGTGGTAAACGGCGGAGATGGCCTGAGCGAACTCCTCGGCGACCGAGATGGTCTTGATCTTGCCGCCGACCTCGACGGGAATGGCGTCGGTGACGAGGCACTCGACGATCGGGGCGTCGTTCAGACGCTCGATGGCCGGACCGGAGAAGATGCCGTGGGTGGCGCAGACGTAGATGTCGCCAGCGCCCATAGCCTTGAGCTCCTTGACGTTGGCGCACAGGGTGCCAGCGGTGTCGATCATGTCGTCGTTGATGATGCAGGTCTTGCCCTTGATGTCACCGATGATGCCCATGACCTCGGCGGCGTTGTGGCGCGGACGGCCCTTGTGGGCGATGGCCAGGTCGCAGCCGAGCATGTCGGACAGCTTCTTGGCGGCCTTGGCGCGGCCCACGTCGGGGGAGACGACAACCAGGTTGTCGGTGTCGAAGTTCATGGCGTTGTAGTACTGGCCAAACAGCGGCAGTGCGGACAGGTGGTTGACCGGGATATCAAAGAAGCCCTGGATCTGACCCTGGTGCAGGTCGAGGGTGATGATGCGGTCGACGCCGGCGCGCTCGAGCAGGTTGGCGACGAGGCGGGCGGTGATGGGCTCGCGCGGGCCGGCCTTGCGGTCCTGGCGGGCATAGCCGTAGTGGGTGATGACGGCGGTGATGGAGCGGGCGGATGCGCGCTTGGCAGCGTCGGTGGCGATGAGCAGCTCCATGAGCATGTCGTTGACGTTGCCGCCGGCCACGGACTGAATCAGGAAGACGTCGGCGCCGCGGACGGTCTCGTCGTAGCGGGCGTAAATCTCACCGTTGGCGAACTGCTTTAGCGTAAGGCCCGAAAGCTCGACCCCAAGGTACTCAGCGATCTTCTGAGCGAGGGGACGGTTGGAGGAACCGGAATACACGCGGATGGACTTGCGCATATTCTCCGACTTCTCGGGATCATTAATCGGCATTACCCTTCTCCTTTATACATCGAATGCCATATAGATGCCTTTTTGCATTGTAACCGTGCGGCGGGGTTAATCGGGTCTTGATAACGTCTTTACCGTCAACGGACACGAACCGACCACTCATCCGGTCGCGCAGGTCACGATAGAAAAAGGAGCCGTCCCCATGGAACAGCTCCTTTTGTGTTTGGCGAAACGTTATGCCTCGTCGTCCTCGTGCAGACGGCGGCGATAATCGGCGGCCCAGCCCTCAATATTTACCTGACGGGCGCGGCCCAGACCGAGTGCGTCGGCCGGGACCGGCTCGGTGATGACAGAGCCGGCGGCCACGAGTGCACCGTCGCCAATCTGGGCGGGCGCGACCATCATGGTGTCAGAACCGATGAAGGCATCCTTGCCGATGACGGTCTTGTGCTTGTGGACGCCGTCGTAGTTGCAGGTGATGGAGCCCGCGCCCACGTTGACGCCGGAGCCCATGGTGGTGTTGCCGATGTAGGACAGGTGGGGCACCTTGGAACCCTCGCCGATCGTGGACTTCTTGATCTCCACGTGCGTGCCGGCCTTGGAGCCGTCGAGCATGTGGGTGCCCGGGCGCAGGTAGGCGCGCGGGCCGCAGTCGACGCCGTTCTCGATGACGGCCTCAATGGCGATGGTCTCATCGATGGTGCAGCCGCTGCCGACGGTGGTGTCGGTGAGGCGACTGTTGGGGCCGAGCTGGCACTCTTCGCCCACGGTGACGTGACCGATCAGATGCGTCTGCGGCCACACGACGGTGTCTCGGCCAATGACGGCATCGGGGCCGATCCAGGCCTGCGTGGGGTCGATGAAGGTAACGCCCTCGGCCATCCAGTGCTCGTTGATGCGGTCGCGCGCGATGGCGGTGAGCTGCGCGAGCTGGATGCGGCTGTTGACGCCCAGGCCGTCGCGGTAGTCGTCGCAGTGGAAGATGGAGACCGCCTGGCCGTGACCCTTGAGGATTTCGAGCATGTCGGGCAGGTAGTACTCGGACTGCGCGTTGTCGTTGCCGATCTCGTTAATGTGGGCGGCAAGCTGCGCGCCGTCGAAGGCGTAGCAGCCGGCGTTGCACTCCAGCAGCGTGGCGGCCTGCTCGGGCGTGCAGTCCTTCTGCTCGATGATGCGCTCGATCTGACCATCGGCGCCCAGCTTGATGCGGCCGTAGCCAAAAGGATCGGGCGGGGTCATGGTCATGACGGTGCAGGCGAGCTCGCCGGTGGCGACGGTCTGCGCGAACTTGGCGACGGTGTCGGCGGTGATGAGCGGCAGGTCGCCGTTGAGCACGACGACGGGGCCTTGCGCGATGCCGCAGGCCTCGAGTGCGACCTTCACGGCGTGGCCGGTGCCCAGGCGCTCGGTCTGCTCGACGCACTCGACCTTGGTGGCGCTGTTGGCGTAGGCGCCGTCGATAAGGGCGCGCATCTCGTCGGCGTGGCTGCCGATGACGACCACGACGCGGCTGCAGCCGGCCTTGATGGTGGCGTCGACGATCCACTGAACCATGGGCTTGCCTAGAATCTTGTGCGAAACCTTGCAGTGGTTCGACTTCATGCGGGTGCCCTCGCCGGCGGCGAGGATAATTGCGGTTGCGTCCATGTGATCTCCTGTTACGTTATAGAGACGTGTGTTTGGAAACGATACACGGCGCAATATGATACCGCAGGCATATGATGAGCGCGTAACGATTGATGCGCGGCAGCTGAGGCTTGGGCCGGCGGTACGGCGTTTGCGCTGGTTGTGTATGGTGGCGGCGCTGCGGCGTTGACGTTTGAGCGAGGGGATGGGGATGCCCGTGGACACCATGCGAGAGGAATCGGGCAACGAACCCGTCGCGGCATTTTCGATGTCGCATCCGGCGGTGCCGGCGCTCTACATGGTGCTGACGTTGGGGCTCACCATGTTCTCGATGCAACCGGTGCTGATTGCGCTATCGCTTGCGGGCGGGTTGGCGTACGGGCTTGCGACGCGCGGTGTTGCGCGCACGTTGGGCGCGCTTCGCTGGCAGCTGCCGGTGATTTTGATCATTGCGGTGCTCAATCCGCTGTTTAGTGCATCGGGCTCGACGGAGCTGTTTCGTATTGGCATGCGTGCGGTGTATCTAGAGAGCATGGTTTACGGCCTGTGCATGGGCGGGCTGTTCGTGGCGAGCGTGCTGTGGTTTGAGGCCGCGGCGTCGATGCTCGAATACGACAAGGTACTTGCGCTTTTGGGCAACGCCGCGCCGGTGCTCGCGCTCATGATCTCGATGTGCATGCGGCTTATCCCGCAGTTTTTACGCCGCGGTCGTACGGTACTGGCGGTGCAGGATGCGATTGATGTGCCGGGTCGCGCGCCGGCCGATCCCGTGCGTTCGCGCCTACGGGCATCGAGCGTGTTGATGGGCTGGGGCATGGAAGATTCGCTGGAGCGCGCGGACGCCATGCGCTCCCGTGGATGGGGCGCCGCGACACGTCGCACGACGTACGCGCGGTATCGGCTGGGTCGCGGCGATGTTGCCGCGCTGGTTGGGCTTGCGGTGTTTGGTGCCGCTGCGGTGGCGGTGGCATGGACCGCGACAACGCAGTATTCGTTTTACCCGCAGCTCTCGCTGCCGGCGCCGTGGCCGGGCTATGTTGTATACGCTGCCTGGATGGTGCTGCCTTGCGTGCTGTGCGCGATTGACGAGAAGAGGTTTGGCTGATGGCTCGGTTTGATAGGGGCTCGGGGTCGGGCGTGGCATGCGGCTCGGATATGCCGGCGATTGAGGTACGGAGTCTGAGCTTTGCCTACCCTGGGGCCGATGCCGCGGTGCTCGAGGGGCTCGACTGGTCTGTTCCCCAAGGTGCGTTTGCGCTGCTGGTAGGTGGTACTGGGTCGGGTAAGTCAACGCTGCTCTCGCTGCTCAAACCCGAGATTTCGCCGACGAGCGAATGCGCTGGTGAGCTGCGCGTACTGGGCGAGAACGTTGCCGACATGGATGTTCGGGCGTCTGCGGAGCGCGTGGGCTATGTGTTTCAGGACCCCGAGAACCAGATCGTGTGCGAAACCGTGTGGCACGAGATGGCGTTTGGCCTGGAAAACTTAGGTATGTCGCGCGACGAGATACGCCGTCGCGTGGCCGAGACCAGCTATTTCTTTGGGTTGGAGGATTGGCTCCACCGCGATACCGATACGCTTTCGGGTGGCCGCAAGCAGCTGCTGTCGCTTGCCGCCGTCCTGGCACTGCGCCCGCGTGTGCTGCTGCTCGACGAGCCCACGTCT
>URNJ01000002.1 GCA_900549215.1 uncultured Collinsella sp. | reverse complement strand
CCGCCGGCCTTGAGCGATTGCTTCACTATGTCGCTCGCAGCGATTAGTTGGGACGTGGTCATGCCGTCGTCCGCAGGGTCGAGCTTCTTCTTGTTCGAGACGTCGATCGCCTTTCGGCGCATCTCCTCGTTCGTGGCGGGCCTGCCCTCGACGCCCTCAGGTGTCTCGATTCGGTCCGTCAGGTTGTCGCGCACCTTCGTCCAGCGCTGCACCTCTTCGTCCAAGCCGCGGCCTTTCGCGCGCTCGATGCGTATCAGCGTGTACTGCTTGGCTGCTTCAAGCTTGTCCGACGGGATCAGGCCGCCCATGTCGCCGTAGAGCAAGTCGTCTGGGGTTTTGCCCGCGAAGCCCTTCTCGACGGCCCACTCGTCAAAAGAGAGATCCGCATATCTTTTCGGCCTGCCGTTGTACGAATCGCGAAGCGTCGTCGCGAGCTTGCGCGCGATGTTCTTCGGGTCGGTCAGGAACTTGAGCTGGTACTGATCGGCGCCCCAGGCCACATCCGCAGACCCGAGGTCGTGCGAGTCGAGCCTGATGCCCTTGGCGTCGACCCTCTTAACGGCAGCGTCGACGTTCGCCGTCCCAAAGGCCCATTCCTCCGCCAGGAATCCCTTGAGGGAGTCCTGCGCCGCCTTGCTGTTTTTGTAGTGGTCGTAGGAGTTCATCGCGGAGTACAGCTCCTCGATGGCGGCCTCCACGCTGTTCACCCAGCTCGCAGCATCCATCCCGGCGGGCACGGCGGCGGCATGGCGCGCGGAGAACTCGAACCCCTTGTCGAAATCGTTCATCCCTACGCCTCGACGAAGCTCCTGAGCTTCTCGTGATAGAAGCGTTTCACAGCGTACTGGTAGCGTTGGTCGCGGATCTCGCCCGCCTTCTGATGGAGGACGACGGCCTGGTTGATGCCGTTCGCGCCATCGGCGGCAGCCCTCCCGATGGTCTTGCCTACCATTTTGGCAAAACCAAGCACGGGATTGGAATCATTGCTTTCTTCGGGTTCCGCCGCCTTCTCTCCGGGGCGCAGGGCCGCGAGAAGGTCATCGAACTCCATGCCATGCTCCCTTGCCCTTTCGAGGAACTTCCAGTAGTCCTCCTTGGAAGGCGGCTCGGTATTCACCGTGATGCAGGCGTGGTTCCCGCTCACGCCGATGTAGACGCCTTCCTCGTCGATGGCTTCGGGGTTGTCGAGCCGAATCGCATCGATGTAGTCTCCGGTGCCTTCCGGCCAGCCGATGAAGACGACCTTCTGACTCGACGAGATGGCGGTCTGAGCGAACTGGTCCTCGTTGAAGATGGAGGCATCGACGCTGCCGTCGACGGGGCCGGTCGGACCAGCCTCTGTGTCATCGTTCTTTCCAATCATGTTGTAGAGAAGCTTGGAGAACTTGCCGGTGTTTCCGGCCTCGACAATAAGAAGCGATTCGGCGGTGTTGAACATCATGGGCAACCTATCTAGAGGAAATATATGGTTGAGACGATTATAACCCCGAGGTAAACAGCTATATTCAGCTGTCAACTTAATATCGAGAGGGTTTGTAAAGGCTACTCTTGCCCTACGCTAGGGGGGGCGTGGAGCATTCAATATCAGACCACTGTCGGGTCTTTTCACTCCTGAATAGCACGCAAGCTCCTAAATGAAAATAATCGCAGGTAAAAGTGAGTGAAACGACAAAGAAAAAGTCTCCGTCCCAACGCGGGAACGGAGACTCGATGATCGTTTTTACCCACCGCCGTCGCTGGCGGCTTTGCCGTGATTCTCGTACAAAACGAAACTCAGCGGCACAGTGCGGCACTCAAAAGTGCAAGTCAAAGCCCCATCGGCTTACTCCCACTCAATGACTAGAGCCCTGGTGTAATTGGCTGGATCACCGTTCCGGGAACCGGTATCGACCTACCTGTCCGCCAAGCTCCTTCTTCAGCTCCAACCTAGCATCTGACTCGCGCCGCTATAAGCGGAAGCCGAAGAGATGCGTCTTAGCCAAGAAAATAAGGTTAGCCTTATCTTACTTCATGATTCGTGTGTTATAGTTAGATTGCTCTAACTGTTTGGGGGCGATAGCCATGCACGAACGCAAGGGCTTCTGGGACAAGAATGCCGGTCGGTACGAGCGTTTCATGCGAAAGGACCGGGCGGCGTATGAGAAGATGTATGAGCTGATCGGGCCGGTTGTGAAAGCAAAAACCGTACTGGAGGTTGCCACCGGCACGGGGCTTATCGCAAAGAACATTGTGAATGCGGCGGCGCACATCGAGGCTACGGACGCTTCTGCACAGATGATCCTTGAAGCAAAGCGGGACAATCAATCCGCAAAGTTACACTTTTCCGTACAAGATATGTTCTGCCTGCCCTATGCACAGAAGTCCTTCGAAGTGGTGATCGCGTCCAACGCGCTTCACATAGTGCCGCATCCGGAAAAGGCCCTGCAAGAAATCAGGCGGGTGCTGAAGGACGACGGCGTGCTCATCGCGCCAACCTTCACCCACGCGGGGAACTCGGTTTCCGGCAAGGCAAAAGCCTTTTTCATGAGTATGGCGGGATTCCCCCTCCACAGCTGATGGACAAGCGAGGAATATCTACGTTTCCTGCGTCAAAACGGCTGGGCGGTGCAGAAAAGCGCGGTGCTGAAGGCCTCGTTCCCGTTGACCTATGCGGAATGCACAAAATCGGAGGGGCCAGATGTCGTTCTTTGAAAACACCCGCAAGCCCGTGGGCCTCGGCGGAAACCTTATGGTTGCCATGATGAATCTGGGCCACAGCCCTGTGGCGCGGTGGGGGCTTCGATTTTTACGACTTGCGCCAAATGCCGAGGTGCTGGATTGCGGCTGCGGCGGCGGGGCAAACATTTTTGCATCCATCCTGCACATGGCGATAGGCATGACGGTCATAGCGGCTGTGTTGGCGGCAATTGTGACAGTTTTTATTCACTGAGGAAGAAACCTATGAAATGTAAAATTGAGAAAAACACCGTTCAGGAGACGCTGATCCTCCCGCTGTATTCCCGGAAGCTGTGTACGGAGCTGTACCCGAACCTTTATAGGGATGAAACAGCGGTTCGTCTGCTCGACCAAATCGACTACGACTTTTCAGAGGCAGAGAAAAACTCCCGCAGCCTGATGCAGCGCTTTGGTGCGCTGGAGGTGGCCATGCGGCAGGGTGATCTTGCTTTCGAGGTGCGGGATTACCTGAAAGGCCACCCCAATGCGGCGGTGGTCAATCTGGGCTGCGGGCTGGACAACACCGGCAGAACCTGCGACAACGGTAGATGCAAGATCTACAATCTGGACTTCCCGGATGTGATTGCCTTGCGGCAGCAGCTGCTGCCCGCCGGGGAGCGGGAGCAAAACATCCCCTGCGACCTGAAAGACCCCGCATGGTTTGACAAGATCGATGCCTCCGGCGGGGCGGTGTTCTTTGCCTCCGGGGTGTTCTATTACTTTCTGACCCAGCAGGTCCGGGAACTGGTGCGGGAGATGGCGGACGCTTTCCCCGGCGGTGTGCTGGTCTTTGATGCTGCCAATCGGACGGCAGTAAAGATGATCGCAAAAACATGGCTTAAGACTGCAAAAATCAAGGATGTTGGGGCATATTTTGCGGTTTCGGATGCCGCCAAGGAAATCGGCGCGTAGAACAGCCGTCTGCAGGTCACAAGTCGCGGCTATATGCTGGGTTACAACGATTTGAGAGACCCTTCTGTCAGCGGCTTTTTCCGGTTTCTCGCAAGGGTCGGTGACAACGGGATGAAAATGCAAATCGTGAAAATAAGATTTTGAGAGACAAAAATGCAAAAGACGAGCGCTTCTTGCCGCCCAATTGGCAAGAAACGCTCGTCTTTTCTTAACGCGTTGTATGGCGGAGAGAGCGCAAGTTACGCGAGCGTCCTTCTTGCCAGCTCGGCCGCGCCGAGGATTCCTTGGTCGCCGCCGCAGCCCGGGGCGCAGATGTAGCTCTCTATGTCCTTAAGCTCGGCGGTCTGGATGTAGCCACCCAGATATTCGAGGGTCTTCTTGCGGACGATGCCGTAGAGCTGCTCCTGGTGCATCACGCCGCCGCCGAGGACGATACGGCGAGGCGAGTACATGAGCACGAGGTTCGCGCACATCTGCCCCAGATAATCCCCCTCGAGCGCCCACACCTCAGCGTTGTCCGCGAGCTCGGCCGCGGGCTTTCCCCAGCGCGCGGCGATGGCGGGGCCGGAGGCGAGGCCCTCGAGACAGCTCGCGTGGCTCGGGCAGACGCAGCGTCCCTCCTCGGTGGGACGGGTCCTTACCAGCATGTGGCCGGCCTCGGGGTGCAGCATGCCGTGAAGGAGCCTGCCCGCGCACATGACGCCCGCGCCCACGCCGGTGCCGATGGTCACGTAGACGGCGTCCTCGAGCCCCTTGCAGCAGCCGAAGACTACTTCGCCGAGGCAGGCAACGTTCACGTCCGTGTCGTAGGTCACCGGAATCCCGAGGGCGTCGGCGAACGCGGCGCGAAGACCATAGCCTCGCCACGCGAGCTTGGGCGTCTGGAGGATGGAACCGTAGCGCTCATCGTTGGGGTCGACGCAGGTCGGGCCGAAGGCGCCGATGCCCAACGCGTTCACATCGCGGGCGGTGAACCACTCGACCATTTGTGGGACGGTCTCGGCGGGCGTAAGCGTCGGGGTCTCCATACGGTCGAGGACCTCGCCGTCGCCGGACACCACGGCACAGACCATCTTGGTCCCGCCGGCCTCGAGGGCGCCGAGCCTCATTTGCTTTTCGCTCATGCGATCCTCCTTACAAAGGGACGCCCGCAGTCATGGTCAACCGCGGGCGCCCATAACGTTGGCTTGTTTCGAGGCGACCCTACCTGGGCACGCGGTCCTGCCTTGCGGCAAACGGGGCGAGCACGGCGTGCGGCTCGCTTTGGTACCAGTAGGCGACGGTGGAGATGTCGTCCTCGCGCTCGTAGAGCTTGATGTCGTCGTTGCCGAGGTCCTGGAACGTCACGCGCAGGTCCTCCTTGAACGAGATCGGGTCGGGAAGGTGCCACCTGTAGAGGCCGTGCCTGGGCAGCGCGTCGTCGTTGGTCGCGAGCATCGGGTTCGGGTTCGGCTTGCCCGCGCTGAAGCGGTCGCGCGTGGCGTCGCGCGTCGAGCGGTACGGGTAGCCGGCGAACAGCGTGTTGAAGCACTGCGCCTCGGGCAGCGCGTGGGGCGGCCTGTCGAGGAAGGCCCAGGCACCGCCGAAGTAGTCCTCGGCTCCCGTCGAGGTGACCGTGGGGAACTCCTCGTCGCCGTCGAGGAAGAACTTCATCTCGCCCTCGCCCCACCAATAGCGCTCCAGGGCGCACAGGGCCATGTAGGTGCCGACGTAGTAGCCCTTACCGCGCACGCCGTCGAGCACGGTGTAGTCGACGCCCCTGCGGGTGCTGCGCTCGCGGTTAAAACGGGCGTGGAAGTACATGGCGTCGTCCGGCACGTCGGTGAGCGCGTAGTTGAACGTGTAGAAGATGTACTTAATGAACCCGGGGTGCTCGCTCGTAAGCGTGACCTTGGCGTGCTTCCTGAAAGGCATCTCGAAGTAGCAGTTCATGCCGCCCGTCGGGTTCACGCAGATGGGCATCGAGTTGACGATGGCGCGCTCACCGAAGCCGTTGCAGAAGAAGTCGCCGACAGGGCACTCGACCGAGGGGGTCTCCTCGTCGTCCCAGTAGAAGCGCAGTACGAGGTCGCGCATGACGAAGCTGCCGGCGGCGGTCTTGTCGGGGACGGTCATCCAGATGTGGCGGATGATGCCGGGGCCCTCGATGTCCGCGAGCGTGATGGTCTCGCCGGACTCAAGGGGCACGCAGCACGAGCCCTTGCGGCCGACGCCGAGGTGGCTGGCCGACATGGCGGCGCGGCCCTTCTCGCCCGTGATGTTCTCGGGGGTGATGGCGCGGCTTTCCTCACCGCCGTGCATCCACACGTCCTTAAGGAACTCTCTCATCGTCGACCTCCTCTATTCGTCGTCTTCGCACTCGGCGGAACTGGCACCGTTCACGTAGACGATCTGCTGGCGCGCCTCGTCGACGAGGGCGTCGAAGTCGAGTTTCTCGTCGGGGCGCGCGAGCGCGACCGTCATGGCGAGCGGGAGGTTGACACCCGCGATCACGTGGATCCGGTCGGAGGCGAAGCGGGAGAAGCGCTGGTTCACGCTGCCGCCGAGCGCGTCGGTGAGGACGACGACCTCGTCAGTGCCCGAAAGCGCCGCCTCAACCGCCGCGTCGAGCCCCTCGCCGTTGTCGTTCACGTAGGCGCACACGGCGTTGACGACGTCGCTCTTACCCGTAAGGAACTCGAGGGTGTCCTTGAAGCCCTGGGCGAGAAGGGAATGGCTCGCCACAACTATCTTTCTCATTGATTCACCAATCTCTTGGGTCGAAGCTAGGCGAGGATGCCGGCGGCGGAGGCGACCATCGCGAGGACGATCACCACGAGGATGAGGGCCGTCATGCTCGCGTTCTTCTTGGTAAGAAGGTAATACGCGCTTCCCGTGATGGCGGCGGGGATCATGGCAGGCAGGATCTTGTCGAGCAGCGGCTGAATCTCCATTGAGACGTCGCCGAAGCTGAAGCTAATCGGGCAGGTGACGCCGATGACCGAGGCGATGAGGCAGCCGACCACGGTGAGGCCGAGCACGGAGGCGGCGGCAGTGAGGTTGGGAAGCTTCTCGCTGAAGTCGGTGACGAGCTTCACACCCTGCTTGTAGCCGAACTCGAGGGCGTGCATGCGGACCCAGAAGATGGCCAGGATGAGCGCGAACCAGATGCCGGCTCCCACGGGGTTGCCCTCGATGGCCATGTAGGCGGCGATGGAGCCCATGATGGTCGGGATCATGGTCATGAGCAGGGAGTCGCCGACGCCGGCGAGCGGTCCCATGGTGCCGATCTTCAGGTCTTGGACGGCGTCCGCCGCCGCGAGGCCGTCACGCTCCTCCATGGCCACGCAGGCGCCGAGGATGATGGCGGCGAGCCAAGGCTGGGTGTTGTAGTAGCGGAAGTGGTTGTTGAGCGCTTGCTTATAGTCCTCGTCGTTCGTGTAGATCTTCCTCAGGATCGGCGAGAGGGCGTAGGCGACCGAGGCGCCCTGCTGGGTCTGGTAGTTGAAGGTGCACACGCTCATGAGCCAGCGCCAGTTCGCGTTGCGCAGGTCCTTCTTGGTGACCTTATAGCCGGAGGGCTTGCCCTCGGCGGCGGTGATGTTCTCGTTTTCCATGGTTACTCATCCTCTCCGATGAAGGCGTCTGCGGAAGCGTGGGCGGTGAGCTCGGCGTCCTTCTCGGCACGCTGATAGAACGCGATCGCGAGGGCAACGCCGACGATGGCGGCACCGATGATGGGCACGTTCAGGAAGGCCGAGAGGAAGAAGCCGGCGAGCAGGTACTGGAAGTACTTAGCGGTGGGCATGTAGCGAAGCAGCATGGCGATGCCGACGGCCGGGAGCATCTTGCCGGCGAGGGTGAGGCCGGAGAGGAACCACTGGGGCATGACCTCGAGGAGCCAGTTGACGGCGGGCTGGCCGAGCGTCACGGAAACAAAGACGGGCAGGGCGGCGCACAGACCGAAGAGCGCGGGGCAGACCCACAGGATGGCGTTCATCTGCTTGAACTTGCCCTCGTTGCAGAGCTTCTGGGACTTCTCCACGACGAAGCCGTTGAGGATCTTGGCAATGACGTCGAGCTGGATGCCGAGCATGCCGACCGGCAGGCCGATGGCGAGGCCCGTGTCCGAGCCCAGAGTCACGCCGTAGGCGGTGGCGATGATGGCCATCGTGCCGTAGTCGGGGATCGAAGAGCCGCCGAAGCCCGCGACGCCGAGCTGCATGAGCTGGATGAGGCCGGTCTGCCAGTCGCCCATGACGACGCCGGTGATAAGGCCCCAGAAGACGGCATAGTTGACGAAGATCATCGGGATGCCGTAGTAGTCCACGTGCTTGATGAAGGCAAGTAGGGTCAAAAGGACGACCTGCAGGATAGTGAAGTTGACCATGATCCCTCCTTAGATGAGGTCGGCGACGGAGACGGGCTTGTCGGCGGGCACGAACTGTGCCGTCACCTTGACGCCGCGGGCGATGAGCGCCTTGTAGCTCTGGACGTTCTCGGCGGAGGCATAGGCGCGCTGGGTGAGCTGGACGCCGTCCTCCTTGACAAGAGAGCCGCCGACGATCAGCGACGGGAACTCGACGCCCGACTCGGCCAGGTGAAGCATCGTCTCGGGCTCCTTCGCAATGACGAAGACCTTCTCGCGGTCGTACTTGCCCGCCGCGAAGTTCTTGAGCGCGGTCTCCTCAGAGATGATCGAGACGGCCATGCCCGCGGGGCGCGCCATCCTCATGGTGGACTTCAGGACCTCATCGCCGGCGACCTTGTCGTCGACGACCATGACGCGGGTTGCGCCCGACACCGGGGCCCACTGCGTCACGATGATGCCGTGAAGCAGGCGATTGTCGATTCGTGCCATAACAACACTCATGTTTGCTCCTATCAAATCAAGTCTTACGTTCGGTACTGCCTTGGCGCTATCCGGATTCGCGCCGGGCAAGGGGTTATCGGATTATTGAAGACGCGCGGTCAGCTCGTGACGGCGCGGGGGGTCACTCGTCGAACAGGAGGCTCGAGGAGCCGAGACGCTCCTCTCGCGCCGGGGCGGCGCTCACGCTGATGTAGTCGAAGACGTAGGCGATCTCGCTTACAGGAACCTCCACGCGATAGCGCGTCGAGATGCTCGAGAAACTCTGCCTGAAGGACTCGATGAAGTCGGTGTGCTCTTCCTCGAAGCGATCCTGGCCGACGTAGGTCTCGATGGGGTTGCGGGTGACGAGGCGCTCAACGAGGCAACAGAGGTGAACGTACAGCCCGATGATGGCGTTGCTGCCGATCTTCTCGCCCGTTCTGCGCTGAAGCTCGTGCACGGCGCTCTCGATCTCGTGGAATAGCCGTTCCGGGTCGAGGATGGTGATGGAGCGGATAACGTTCTGCAGCGTCATGTTCGAGAGCAGCTTCTCGTGGAAAGAAGAGAGCTCGGAAGCGTCAAGCCACCTGCCGAACACGGCATCGACCTTCGAGGCGGACGCCGTCGACATAATGTCTTCGAGGGCGACGAAGGGAACGGAGGCAATCCCGGGGTCTCCCGTGCCGATGACGGCGCAGACGCGGTGCTCGGAGAAAACGGCGTCGTTCGACCCGTTCGTGACGAGCTGCTTGAAGGGCCTCGTGAGCAGGCGTGCGCCTATGGTGCGCGGGAGGCTCTGCGAGACGAGCTGGCGTATCCTCTCCGCGGCGTCGACCCCGGACTCGGAGCAGAAGACGATGGCGTCCTCACGGTTGACGCGCTCGATCACCTTGCAGTGCGTCACGCACACGGCGGTCGCATCGCCAAGAACCTCGGCGATGGACTTGCCGCCGAGCAGCCCGGACCCGATCTCGAGCGCGAGCCCGGTGGAGACGTTGTTCACCACCCCGATGGTGGAGTCGGTAACGTTCTCGAGGGCCTTATAGGCCTCCTCTAAAGAGCCCATGTCAACAAGAAACACGACCCCAGTGCAGTACGAGTGACGGTCGACGAGGCGCTGGAGCGGACCGACGATGTCCTTCAGCTGCTGGTCGTAGGGCATGTCGACCGCCTCGTACACATGCACGCCGAGCATACGGTTCGCCGCGTCGGCGATGCTCGTCGCCGTCGAGTAGCCGTGTGACAAGATGACGCAGAGCGTCCGAAGGGCCTTCGCGTCGCGAGACTCCGATGCGACGCACAGCGTCAGAAGCGTCTTCGTGAAGTGATCGAGCGAGATTCCGAGTGCCCCTTCCATGTCTGCGGCGACCTGATCGGAGACGCTCGAGGCAAACGGCAATTCGGAGGTCACGGCACCGAGGAGATGGGAGATTTGCTCCGCACAGGCAGACTTTCGCTTAGCCAGGCCGATGCCCGGCCACAACTGCAGGCAAATCTCCTGGGCCAGTAGAAAAGTGACCTTCCTCGAAAGCTCGATGCCATAAGAAGAGCCTGCGTCGGCAAGGACCGCGCCCACGACGCGCTCGAAGGCGCGCGACCTCGATGAGGCGACGCCGTGGCCGAAGATCAAGTGATCCTCAACGCCGCGCACAGCGGAGACAGCTTGCGAGACGAGCTCGGAGACAGAGAGCTCCCCGGCACAGAATCGCTCATCGAGAGAGCACAGGGCATCGAGCGCCTGCTCGACCGGCCCTGTGCTCTCGGCGGTATCCAGGGACGCGTCGATCAGAGCGCCATCGTCGGGCTGTTGATCGATCTGCGCGGAGGAGAGGAGCCCGCTGGGAAGAAGATACGGGCGAACGACGACGTAGTCGCCCTCGCGATTGAGGAACGCTTTGGCGCAGCAGTTCGTCACGCAGGCGCGCAAGCCGGCGATGTTATCGGAAAAGTCCGCGTTCACGAGGCAACGGTATGCGCCGCGGCTGATCTTCACATCAGAACCGATTCGGCACCCCTCGCTGCGCAGGAAGCTCAAGATGAGATCCTCGCGCTCCTCGGGGGTCCGCTCCTTGAGTGAGGGGACGCGGGCACAGATGGGCATTTTGCTGTAGGCCGAGGAAACCTTCAGGTCATCGGCGGAAAGCGTCGTCGAAAGAACGAGGCGAGCGCGCGGCGCATCCTGGGAGGCATCGAGCCCGAGGGCCGTCGCAAGGCAGTGCTCCATCGCAGAGGGAGAGAGTGCCTCGATGCCGTTCACAAAAACCACACCCCCGCGCGATTTCGCGATCGACTCGTCAAGAAGCCCGTTGAACGAGGCGGCGTCCGGGACCCCGGCGCAGTCGATGCGCACATAGGAGGAGTCGCGGGACAGCAAGCCCTGGTTCTTGCCGTACTCGTACACAAGGCGAGAAAGGAAAGACTTACCGACACCCACGCCGCCGCTCAAGAGGATGGGTAGGCCAAACGGAGGGTACTGAACCGCAGCCTTGCACTGCTCGACAACGGAGCTGAGGCTCAGGTCAAAGCCCACGGCACGCGCGAAGTCACGGTGATCGGCGATTCCCGTCGCCTGGATGAGGTCGGCGAGCGAGGCGTACTCGCTTGCAGAGAGCTTTACCTGAAAACGCTTCTGGAACGCGCGGCGATGAAAATAACGGACAGGCCTGCCCGCCACCTTAACCACAAGGCCGGCGCGAACAAGGTCGTTGAGGTACTGGCTCGCCAGGCTCCTGGAGATGATGAGCGTCTCGGCGACGTCGGAGGTGGACAGACGGGCAAGGTCGTCGAGCGAGACGGCAGAGGTGAGGGCCTCGAGATGCTCGAGAATCCTGTCCCTCATGTCGACGGGCTTCTTTGCCAAGCTGTCCTGTGCGGTCTTGTCCATGACTTCTTACCTCCTTGTACAAGGAGTATAAGGGGAACACAGAGAACGGAAGGGGGCGCGTGGGGGAATCAACAGCCCCGAGGAGAAGTTCACCACTTGAGGGGCAGAAAACAACGGCCATTGAACATTCAGGGCCGACGCTCAACACTTCGGCTCGACACTTCGCTTTGGAAAGGGCCCTGCGCGATGGTGCAGCCCTCCATCTCGCAGCACAGGTCGCTGAAGGTCGCGAGGATGCGCTCCTTCTGTTCCGCGGGCGAGACGACTCGGTGGGCAAGGTCCTCTCAAAAGGGGTCGTCCGACGTCGCAAGACCTCGATGACCGACTACCGCCTCGAGCAAGTGGCGGATTACCTCTACACTATCGAACTTGCCTTGGTCAAGTACGAGGCCAAGGAGAACGGTGGGACGTACAACAAGCTCTTCGGAGGTATAGGCTCTTTCAAGAGGAACTGGCTCAAGCAAGCCCGCAGCAAGCGGATATAGCTGGTCTCGCGGTTTCGCAAGGAACGGTCAGTTCTCCTCTGGCGAGGAATCCCGGACGACGTGCTTCGAGCAGCGGAAGCTGAAGCGCAAGCAGAAGCAGCGCGGGCATTGATCGGTGCCGACATGGGCCCAGACGTGAACAGTGCTACGTCCCCTGTTCACGGGGCGCGAAACCGCAAAGGTTGCACAGAGGTTGCAAAATAAGAAGCCCCCGACCTGTTTTCGCAGGTCAGAGGCTTGAAATCAACGAATATCGTTTACTCCCACTCGATGGTCGCGGGCGGCTTGGACGTGATGTCGTAGCACACGCGGTTGGCGCCAGGAACCTCGGCAACGATGCGGCCAGAGATGCGGGCCAGTACGTCATAGGGCAGCTTGGCCCAGTCGGCGGTCATGGCATCGCTGGACTCGACGGCACGCAAGATGATCGGGCGCTGGTAGGTGCGCTCGTCGCCCATAACGCCAACGGACTTGATGTCAGGCAGGACCGCGAAATACTGCCAGCAGCTGTGCTCGGAGTTGCGCTCGCCGGTCTGCTCAAACAGACGCTGGTTGTAGGCGTCGAGCTCCTCGCGCACGATGGCATCGGCGTTCTTGAGGATCTCGAGCTTCTCCTTGTCGACCGCGCCGATGATGCGGATGGCCAGGCCCGGGCCCGGGAAGGGCTGACGGAACACGATGTGACCCGGCAGGCCCAGCGCCAGACCAAGCGCGCGGACCTCGTCCTTAAAGAAGTGGTCGAGCGGCTCAATGAGGTCGAAGTGCACGCCCTCGGGGAACGGGATCAGGTTGTGATGGCTCTTGATAGTGGCCGTCTTGCCGCCCGTCTTGCGAGCGCCGGACTCGATGATGTCGGGGTAGATAGTGCCCTGAGCCAGGTACTTGACCGGCTTGCCGTCGGTCTCGAGCTGCTGCGCCACGGCGAAGAACTCTTTCCAGAACTGCGTACCGATGATACGGCGCTTCTCCTCGGGCTCGGTCACGCCGGCCAGAAGCTCGGCGTAGCGGTCCTCGGCATGAACGTGGATAAAGTCGACGTCAAATTGCTTGGTGAAGACCTCCTCCACCTGCTCGGGCTCGCCCTTGCGCAGCAGGCCGTGGTTGATGAACACGCAGGTCATCTGCTTGCCCACGGCGCGGGCGCCCAGCGCAGCCACGACGGAGGAGTCGACGCCGCCGGACAGGGCCAGAATCACGCGGTCGTTGCCGACCTTCTCGCGGAACTCAGCCGTCATGGTCTCGACCAGGTTGTCCATGCTCCAGTTGGGCTCCAGGCCGCAGATCTCAAACAGGAAGTTGCTCAGCAGCTGCTGACCATACTCGGAGTGCTTGACCTCGGGGTGGAACTGCGTGGTGAAGATCTTGCGCTCGACGCACTCCATGGCAGCAACCGGGCACACGTCGGTGCTGGCGGTAACGGTAAAGCCCTCGGGCACCTCGGACACGGCGTCGCGGTGGCTCATCCACACGGTCTGCTCCATGGGCGTGGAGTTAAAGAGCTTGGCGCCGGCCGTGCGCGTGATAGTGGCGCGGCCGTACTCGCCCACCTCGGAGTGGCCGACCTTGCCGCCGAGCGTCACGGCCGTGATCTGATGGCCGTAGCAAAAGCCCAGGACGGGAAGGCCCAGGTCAAAGATGGCAGGATCGATGGACGGAGCGTCCTCGGCGTACACGGAAGCCGGACCGCCGGAAAGGATGAGCGCAGAGGCGTTCATCTCGCGAATCTCGTCGGCCGAGATGTCGCAGGGGACAATCTCGGAATACACGTTGAGGTCGCGGACGCGACGGGCAATGAGCTGACCGTACTGCGCACCAAAGTCGAGTACGAGGACCTTTGCGGAAGCCTTTTGATCCATGGTTCCCCCTCTTGTTGGCGGGGAGCCGGTGCCCACCCGCGTGAATGAACGAAAATAACTTCCATAGTGTACACGTTATATGGGGTTTCTCGTCCCTCGCAGCCATCAGCGCACGGCAAACGCACGACCTGGGCCCCTATTTGACGGCAATTGAAGTGTTACCAGACGTTACAGATGATGTAATACGTTTGAACATTGGACGCCCTGTGCCACAATACTGCCGAACGACTCCGCCTCTGCGGCGGCAAATACGATAGGAATATCAGCATGAAGCGCATCCTTCTCATCGCCACGGGCGGCACCATCGCATCGACCGAGGACGGCAACGGCCTCTCCCCCGCCCTGACCGGTGAGGAGCTCGCCCAGAGCGTCCCCGAGATCTCGGGCCTCTGCGAGCTCGACGTCGTGCAGCCCATGAACATCGACAGCACCAACATGCGCCCGAGTGACTGGATGCGTATCCGCGACGTCATCGTCGAGGGTTATGCCGACCACGACGGCTTCGTGATTCTGCACGGCACCGACACCATGAGCTACACCGCGGCAGCGCTTTCCTATCTGATTCAGGACAGTCCCAAGCCCATCGTACTCACCGGCTCGCAAAAGCCCATGGGCAACCCTTTTACTGACGCCAAACTCAATCTGTACCAGAGCCTGCTCTATGCGCTCGATGAGCATTCGCACGACGTCTCTATCGTGTTTGGCGGCGTCGCCATTGCCGGTACGCGCGCCCGCAAGCAGCGCACCATGAGCTTTAACGCGTTCATTAGCGTCAACTATCCGCCCATTGCCTACATCCGCAACGACCGCATCGTGCGCAACGGGCTTCACGGCACGCATCAGGGCGAAAACCCGGTGCGTTTCTACGACAGCATCGACCCGCGCGTGTTTGTCCTTAAGCTGACGCCCGGCGTAAACCCGGGTATCCTTGACGCCCTTGCCGATAGCTACGACGCTGTAATCCTTGAGACCTTTGGCATTGGCGGTGTTCCCGAGTTTGGCGAGTCGGGCGAGTCGTTCCAAGAGGCGATTTTCCGCTGGGTCGATTCGGGTCGCACCGTCGTTATGACCACGCAGGTCCCCGAAGAGGGCCTTGACCTGGGTGTTTATGAGGTCGGCCGTGCTTACGCCGATCATCCGGGCATTCTGCGCGGCGACGACATGACCACCGAGACGCTCGTGGCCAAAACCATGTGGGCACTCGGCCAGTCACGTGATGCGGCCGAGATTCAGCGCCTGTTCTACAGCCAAGTCAACCACGACCGCATCCCGATGGCGTAATCCCTAAGGCAGCTCCACTTATCGCAGCCTTAAACGACAGGTGGTCCCCCTCGGGCCGTGCAAAAATCGGAGTATTCTGCAATTTCTCCTCCGGAGGCATAGAATCGGCCGATTATTAGACGAACTTTTAGGACGAAGGGTCCGTCTAATAAATATTTATTCCTCATTTTTATTTTGCGTGTGGATTATCTACTGTCAAAAAGGCAAAGCCAGCCGCTCGAGCTACCATCTACGGCCGAACTGGTGCTGAATACTCGCGATTTTGCACATCGCAACCAGGGGGACCCGCCCAAAGAGCGTCAAATAGCAGCGGGGAACGCCCTATTCGATACCCTCGAGAAGCTCTGACACCGTCATGCCAAGGGCGGGCGCGATCTTAAATAGAACCTTGAGCGTGAAATTTGCCGTCCCATCTTCGATTCGGTCGAGGTAGGGTCGGCTGATTCCTGTCGCCACACAAAAATCAACCTTGGAGATACCAAGGTCCCTGCGTGTCTCTTCGACCCGCCTGCCAAGAATCTGTTTCGCACGTTCGTCCATGCAGCCGAGTTTGAAATGGAGCCGAACATAAACGTAAACTATAGTTTACGTTTTGCCGAATACACAGGAGTTTTCTATGTCGGGTTCTTCGGTCCGCATGTACCGAGCCACGCTTCGCACAAACAGCGCACCGCCCAAGCTCGTCGTCGTTGAAGCAGAATGCCTTTCGCCCGATGAGCGCACAGCATTTTCATTGCTATCAAGTCGCGTCGCCGCCGTTCTGGTCCCTTGCCCGGCGCAAGGTGAACTTGCCATCCAATGCCAAGCGCACAGCTGCCCGCTCAATCAGGCTGCCGTAATCGCAACCAGCCAACACGGCCTGCCGCTCCTTCTAGAAGCCGGCATCGCACTCGCCCTTCGTGGCGCCGGATACGAAAACGAGACCGCCGCTGACATGGTCTTTCAACCACGATCGAGCGGCGGCCTCGCAGCAGCCATTGAATATGCGTGCAGGCTCGTTGCCTAAAAGGACAAGCTAGAAACCAAAGCCAAAGCCCGTTCCGGTAATCGCCGAGTACATAAAGTAGACGTTGATCACGTTGAGGAACACACCCGTGATGCAACCGTTGCGCAGGTAGCGCTCGCACACGATGCGCGCCATGGCGGCAGAGGCCTCATTGTTCTTGGCCTGGCGTCCCGCCGTAAAGTACGTCGCCACGCTCAGCAGCAGGTTGAGCACCGGTAGCGCCAGCAGCTCGTAGCTCTTGCCCCAGCGCGTCACCTCGCCGGCGGCATTAAACTTCGTTGCCACCTCGGGACCAATGTTGGGAATAACACACGCTGCAACCACCAGCGGAATCACCGCAAGCACCAGCAGCGCGATGCCCATGTAGCCAGCTTTTTTGCCATATTTAAACATGCGCGTCGTCCTTACACGTTAAAGCGGAAGTGCACGACGTCGCCATCGGCCATGACATAGTCCTTGCCCTCAATACGCAGCTTGCCGGCGGCCTTGGCGCCCTGCTCGCCGCCGAGCTCGATGTAGTCGTCATAGCCAATGACCTCAGCCTTAATAAAGCCGCGCTCAAAGTCGGTGTGGATGACGCCGGCGGCCTGCGGGGCGGTCGCACCCTGACGAACCGTCCAGGCCTTGACCTCCATCTCGCCGGCCGTAAAGAACGACTGCAGGCCGAGCAGCTTGTAGGCAGCCTGAGCGAGCACGTCCAGGCCGGGCTGCTCCAGGCCCAGGCTTTCCAGGTAGTCGGCGGCGTCCTCGGGATCGAGCTCGGAAAGCTCGGCCTCGATCTTGGCGCAGATAGGCAGCGGCTTGACGCCGTCGATGGGCGCCAGATCGTCGTTGAGCATATCCTCGTCCACGTTGGCCACATACAGGATGGGCTTCATGGTGAGCAGGAACAGGCCCTTGGCAGCGGCGCGCTCCTCGTCGGTCATCTCCATGGATGCGGCGCGCTTACCCTCGTTGAGCCAGGCGAGTAGGCGCTTGGCGACCTCAAACTTGGGCATGAGCTCCTTGTCGCGCTTGGCCTCCTTCTCGAGCTTGGGCAGCTGCTTCTCGAGCGTGCCCATGTCGGCCAGGATGAGCTCGGTCATGATGGTGTCGGCATCGCCGGCAGGATCGACAAACTCGCCCGTGCGGCCCACCTCACGCATGACGTTGGGGTCCTTAAAGTAGCGCACGACCTCGCAGATGGCATCGGTCTCGCGGATGTTTGCCAAAAACTGGTTGCCCAGGCCCTCGCCCTCGTTGGCGCCCTTCACCAGACCTGCGATGTCGACAAACTCGACCGTCGCCGGCACAATGCGACCCGGGTTAACGATGTCGGCGAGCTTTTGCAAGCGGCTATCGGGCACATCGACGATGCCCACGTTGGGGTCGATTGTGGCGAACGGGTAGTTGGCGGCAAGGCCGGTCTTTTTGGTAAGCGCGGTGAACAGCGTCGACTTGCCCACGTTGGGCAGGCCCACGATACCGATGGAAAGGGACACGACAGCTCCTTTTGGTACAGGTACTTCAAACCGTATAAGTATAGCGCCGCCGCAGCATCCGGGCGAATCCGGACACCGCGGCGGCGCAAATGAAGCAGAGATGCGTGAGAGTTCGAGACAGCAGTCCTTACTTAAGCTCGGGCCAGAAATCCTTGTTGGCCTCGATGAGCTCGTCCAGGATCTGCTTAGCAACACTTGCCGAAGGAATGGTCTTGGAGAGCGTGAGTGCCTGCCAGAGCTTCTGGTAGCTGCCCTCGACCCAAGCCTGGACAACGAGCTTCTCGACGGAAACCTGCTGCTCCATCAGGCCCTTCTGGAACTGCGGGATCGGGCCCTGGCAGATCTTCTCAAAGCCGTTGGAACCGACGATGCAAGGCACCTCGACCATGGCCGTCGGGTCGAAGTTGGGCACAGCGCCATCGTTGGGGACGATCAGCAGGAAGCGCTCGAGCGTATTCTCGGCCAGCGCGCAGGCAAGGTCGACGATGTAGTTGGCGTGTACGTCGGGCTCAAAGCCGCCGTCCTTGGCAGTACCCTTGGCGATGATGTCGCGGCAAGCGCCAAAGACCTTCTTCTCGCGGCCGTCCATAACCTCATTGGCGCGAGTGTAGTTGGGGTCAGACGTCTCGACGACATAGTCCGGGTACAGGTAGTACTTGAGGTAGGTGTTGGGAATCGTCTCGGGATCGACAGCATAGACATCCTTGGCCTTGCCGAAGGTGTGAATCCAGCTCTCCTCGACGTGCTGCTCCTTACCGGCCTCGTGCTCAATGCCGTCCAAGTAGCCGTTCTTTGCCATGTGCTCCTTGATCTGCGGCATGAGGTCGTTACCCTCCTTGTCGTAGATCTTGCTCCACCAACCAAAGTGGTTGAGGCCGTAGTAGCTGTACTGCAGCTCGCGACGATCCTTGATGCCGCACATACGGCTCATCTTATCCATGAGGTCGATCGGCATGTCACAGATGTTGATGATGCGGCTGTTGGGACGCAGCACGCGGCAAGCCTCTGCGACGATAGCCGCGGGGTTGGAGTAGTTGAGCATCCAGGCGTTGGGGCTGTACTTCTCCATGTAGTCCAGGATCTCGATGACACCGCCGATGGAGCGCATACCGTAGGCGATGCCGCCAGCGCCGCAGGTCTCCTGACCAACGCAGCCGTACTTGAGGGGGATCTTCTCGTCGAGCTCGCGCATGGCGTACAGACCCACGCGGATGTGAGCAAGGACGAAGTCAGTGCCGGTAAAAGCGGTTTCGGGGTCGGTGGTGTAGTTGAACTCAACCTCGGGAGCGTTCTCGTGGAAGTAGATCTCGCACGCCTTGGCAACGATCTCCTGGCGCTCGGCGTTGTTGTCATAGAAGGTCACCTTGTTGACCGGGAAGCGGTCGCGCTCCTCGAGCAGCATCAGGGCAATGCCCGGGGTGAAGGTGGAGCCACCGCCGGCAATGGTCACGGCATAGTTCTTCTTGGACATGATGTCCTCCTCATTCTGGCCGCTTGCTCAATCCGTCCCCGCACGCGGCCTTGCGCGGTTTGGAATTGTTACCTAGAAGTGGAGTTTTTTATCTCTAGAATCGGCCTTGCGGTGCATACCGGCTCTGCAAGGCCGATTGTTTCGATGGACGATGATTTACAGAAGACTCTCGAACTTCAGAAGACTCTCGAACTTCTCGCGAACCTGCGGGACGGTAAGGCCGATGATGACCTGGATTGACTGACCTTGGACCACCAAGCCATGCGTACCGATCGCCTTGAAGGAAGCCTCGGGTGCAACGACGCTCTTGTCCTTGACGTTAACGCGCAGACGGGTAGCGCAGTTCGTTACATCGATGATGTTATCCGTGCCACCGAGCAGATCGAGGATGTTCTCGGCAAGCACCAAGCGCTCATCATCTTTACTCTGGGCGACCGATTTGACAGCAGCAGCACCGCTCTGCTTTTGCTTGTAGTCGGCCTTGGACTTGAGCTCGACCTCGACGTCGTCATCCTCGCGACCGGGGGTCTTAAAGTCGAATTTGACGATCAGGAAACGGAAGACCACGACCCAAAGGGCGGTAAAGCACAGACCGACAAGGATGGAGATGGCGTACTGCAGACCGTGTGCGGCCCAAAGGGGCAGCCAGTCCCACGAGAGCATCGAGATGATGCCGCCGTCGAAGATGCCCACGACGCCAAGGAGGTTTTGAGCCATGCAGCCGAGCGCTCCGAGCACGCGGTGGATGTCGAACAGGCCGGGCGCAATGAACAGGAAGGTGAAGTCAAGCGGCTCGGTGATACCGCAAAGCATAGCGGTAAGGGTGACCGGGATCAGCAGAGCCTTGACGCGCTGCTTGCGCTCGGGTTTGGCGGTCATATAAAACGCAATGGCGACGCCAAGCGAGCCGAAGACCTTAGTCCAACCAGGGCAGGTATAGGCAGCCCAGGGTGCGGCATCCTTAAGAGCAATGCTCGGATCGGCAGCCAGTTGGGGCAGGATGTTGGCCCAAGCAGCAAAGATGCCGCCGTTGACCGCCGCGTTGTCGTAATAGAACGGCGTATAGATAAAGTGGTGCAGGCCTGTAGGGATCAGCACGCGCTCGAAGAAAGCAAAGACACCCACGCCAAACGTACCGGCGGAAAGGATGAATCCCTGGAAGGCAGAGATAGCAGCCTGAACATGCGGCCACACCAGGCAGGCGATAAGAGCGACCGGAACCATAACGAAGAAACCGATCATATAGATGAACACGGAGCCCGAGAACACGCCCAACCACTCGGGGAGCTCGGTATCGAAGAACTTGTTATGCAGCATCGTGGCGATACCAGAGATAATGAGCGCACCCATGATGCCCATATCAAGCGTTTTGATGCTTGCGATAGTGGCAAGACCAGTACCGCTGCCCGCCTCGACAGAGTAGTCGACCCCAAAGACAGGGCCCCACTGCCCCAAGATTGTGCTTACAAAGTAGTTGAAGGTAAGGTAGATGGCCAAAGCCTCCATGCAGCAGCGAGCGTTCTGCTTGTTCGCGAGCGAGATTGGCAACGCTACGCAAAACAGCAACGGCATCTGGTTAAAGAGCGTCCAACCACCCTGGAGCAACACATTCCAGCAATCAAACCAAAGATGGCCCGCAGTGGCCATCTCGCCAAAGATCGCCTCGGTGGTAAACAACGTACCCAGGCCGACGACGATTCCGGAAAATGCGAAAAGAATTGCAGGCGTGTACATTGCACCGCCGAAACGTTGTATCTTTTGCATCATGACGGGGAATCCCCCTCTCTTCATTCGGAGCGGCTGCGGTTTTGGCTTCACTCGAAACCGCAGACGCGCCGTTTGCGTGTACCTCGTGCAATAGGACGGGTGGGCCCGCTTCCCTGACTTCTTACACTTACGTTTTATCACATCACTTATCTAGACAAGTTAGCATAAAGACTACGGTCGGTAAACGGTTGATTATTGGCCGTAAACGGTATATGTCCAGTATTTCGCCTGCTAAATCTGATATAGCTGATGGCTGCATTTTAAATTTCTTTTCTACTTGTCTAGATGTGCTTGTCTATTCATATAGACATACCTATACTTCATTACAATATTCACCGCCACGTTAAGGAGTCACCATGAAAAGCGCGGTCTTCTATGGAAAGCACGACCTCAGAGTCGAGGAATCGGCAAAGCCGGCCGTAGGCAAGCGCGACGTTCTGATCAACGTCAAAGCTTGCGGCGTCTGCGGCACCGACGTGCATATCTATGAAGGCGACAAGGGTGCAGCCGACGTTACCCCGCCCACGATCCTTGGTCATGAGTTTGCGGGCGTTGTCGAGGCCGTGGGCAGCGACGTCGCCGGCTTTAAACCGGGCGATCGCGTGTGCATCGACCCAAACCATCCCTGCGGCTGCTGCGAACCCTGCCGCGACGGAATCAACCACTACTGCGAGCATATGACCGGTTACGGCACCACCGTTAACGGCGGCTTTGCCGAGTACTGCTCCGTCGATATGCAGCAAGTCTACAAGTTGGGCGATCACACCAGCTTTGAGCAGGGTGCTATGACCGAGCCCGTCGCCTGCTGCCTGCACGGCATCGATATGTGCAACATCAAGCCCGGCAGCACAGTTGTCGTTATCGGCGGCGGCATGATCGGCCTGCTCATGATGCAGCTCGCCAAAAACGCCGGCGCCACCAAGGTCGTCTTGCTCGAGCCTGTCGAAGGCAAGCGCGAGGTTGCGCTCAAACTCGGCGCCGACCTGGCAATTGATTCCATCCACGAGGACGTCCCGGCCCGCCTGAAGCAGGAGGGCGTCGGCAACGTCGATGTCGTTATCGAGTGTGTTGGCAAGCCCGTCACCATCGAGCAGGCCATCCAGATCGCCGGCCACAAGGCTACGGTCATGATGTTCGGCCTCACCAAGCCCGATGAGACAATCACCGTCAAGCCCTTCGAGGTCTTCCAGAAGGAGCTTGTGCTTACCTCGTCCTACATCAACCCTTATACGCAGCGTCGCGCGCTCGAGCTCATCGACTCTGGCAGGCTCGACGTATCCTCGATGGTCGCCAAGGTGGCTTCCCTCGACGAACTCGGCGCCATCCTGTCAGACCCAGCTCTGCGTGCCATGGGTAAATATATAATCGACCCCAGCAAGTAAATCGATCGACACCTGCGCGAGCAGTCCTCATCCACCGCTCGCGCACTCAGCTCTAGGAGACCGTCATGGCGCGAGCCATCTTCCAAACCATTTATGACAACGTGAAGCAGTCGATTGACGACGGCACATACGCCTATCAGAGCTATCTGCCTTCGGAGACTGAGCTCACGCAACAGTTTGACTGTTCGCGCATGACGGTCCGCCGCGCCATCTCGATGCTTGCGGCAGATGGTTACGTGCTCCCCCAGCAAGGCAAAGGCATGCGCGTCATTCGCAACATCAGTGACGAGACGAATCGTGGCGGCGGCGGACTCGAGACCTTTAAGGAAATCGCAGCCAGCCGCGGCTTTGAGCTCAAGACTGTCACCACCGTCTTTGAGCTCCTCGTCTGTAGCAAGGCACTCTCCAGGATTACCGGGTTTCCCGAAGGCTGCGAGCTTACGCGCGCCAAACGCATCCGTTATGCAAACGGACATGCCGTATGCTCCGACGACTCCTATTACCTAAGCTCACAGGTACCGGGACTGACACCCGAGATTGCCAACGATTCGATCTATCGTTACCTCGAAGAAGACCTTGGCATTAAGATTGCCACGGGCAAACGCGATGTAACGATTGAGCATCCCACGCCCGAAGATGCGCGCGTGCTCGATCTCGACGACTTTAACGCACTCGCCGTTGTACGCGGGCAGACCTACAACGCCGACGGCATCCTTATGGAATACACCGAGACCAAACAGGTCCCCGGGTTCTTTTTACTCCACGAAACGGTCACCCGCCGCAATAACGGCAGCGAGACCCATCAGAGCAGTATGAGCTAACTGTCTATTAGTTGCGGTGGGATAGTTCCTAGAATGGCCAGCTTAAGGGCAAAACAGGAACTATTCCACCGCAACTTTTTTGGCCGGCGGGGCAGTACCTGTCCCACCGGCCATCATTTACGCTAGTTTAGCTAGTCCGCGAGCTTTTCCACTTGGTCGAGCATCTTGTTGAGCTTTTCCTTTGCCTCGGCCTTGGCCTTCTGGGCCTCTTCGTGGGCCTTGGCCTTCTGAGCGGCCTTTTCCTCGGCCTCGGGGTCGACAACGACCAGATTGGACGCATCGTGCTCGACCAGCTTGAGCGCATGCTCGGGGCACACCTTGACGCAGGCTCCGCAACCTAGGCAATACGTGGACTCCAGTGCAAAGCGACCGCTTCCCACCAAATCGCAGGCAAACGTGGGGCACACGTTGACGCACTCGCCGCACGACGTGCACTTGTCAAAATCGCATTCCGGTGTGCTCACCTGCATATTCTGGGCAAGCTCGGGGTGGTTCTGCAGCGTCGAGAGCACCAGCTGCCGCCCGTGCGTGAGCGAACGGCGACGCTTGGTCGTCGTGGTGCCGCACATGGTGTTGAGTGTGCGCTCGAGCTGCGTGATCTGGTGACGGTGGGCCTTCAACTTCTGCGTCACCGAGGCCAGCGCCGCCGTTGCCGGGTTGAGCTTGGTCACGGTAAGGCCCGTGGTGCGGGCGATCTTTTCCATGTACTCCTTGCGCTCGTACTCGCGGCGCTTATGGCACTTGAGGCTCTTGGGGTCGACCTCCAGACCCATGCCCGTGCCCGCCCACTCCTCGGCGGTAGCAATGGCCTCGCCCAGGATGTCCTCGCCACCGGTGTTACGGCACTTATCGCACACGCCCAGCGGCAGGTACACGCTCACGTTGGGATAATCGGCCAGCACCGAGAACCAGGTCTCGGCCGTAATATCACCCACGCAGGCAACGACAACCTCGTTCTCGCGCGGCATGCGCTTAAGGGCACGCGTGCAGGTAACGTAGGCGGTTTCGTGACTCGTAGCCGCAGAGACAATGTCGTCGTAGACGTTTTTGGGCGCCAGGCGCGGCGAGATGATCGCCTCGGTCGGACAGGCAGCGGCGCACAGGCCGCACTTGCGACAAGAGTCGAGGATCTCGATAGCGTCTTCCTCGACCTCGATGGCGTTGACCGGGCACACGTCCATGCACGCGGTGCAGCCGCTCTTTTCGTTTTTGCAGGTCAGGCACGGAATGGTGTTGCCGCGCGGGCGCTCCTTGTAGTCGGCAGGATTCCACTGCGGCGCCGACGGATCGAGTGCATCGGTCACGCCGCCAAGCGGGTTTTTAAGAAAGTCGAAACCCTTGCTGATCTCGATAATGTCATCAAACAGATCGTGTTCCTGCGCCATGCGCGGCCCCTCCCTGAGCAGTGCAAACAAGCAAGAGATAATGATACGCTATCGGCCCACGCCTCGGGCAAATTACACGCGGCGCACCTTTGAGGCAAATAGTCTATGGCCTATCGCCGCCTCGATTGCACAAGGTCAATCAAGCGCCAACTATGCCTCGCACATGAGCTGCACGAGCTTTTGTTTGGTCATCTTTGCCTGCTCGTTGGCCATATTACGCTCATTTCTAAAGACCGCATTTGCAACACTCTGCAAATCGGCATCCGAAATCTCGCCAAGGCCCAGCTCCTCAAGCGTCGTCGGCAGACCGACGCGTTGGCAAAACTCGAGCACCTGATCAAGCTCGGGCGCACGCTCCAGGCGCAGCTGCACCACCAGGCCAAACGCCACGGCCTCACCATGCATGGCCTTGCACTCGGGCAGAATCGTCAGGCCGTTGGCTATGGCATGGGCAAGTGCTAGGCCACCGCTCTCAAAGCCGACACCCGAGAGCAGAATATTGCACTCGATCAGGCGCTCAACCGCCGGCGATATACGGCCCTTTTTGAGATCGCGCTTGGCAGCGACGCCGCACTCCATGAGTGTGTCATAGCAGGCACGAGCCGCAACCAAAGCCAAGTGCCCCGGCGCGCCACCGTGTTCGTTGACGCCGTGCGCCGCGGCGCACGAACGCGCCTCGAAGTACGTTGTCAGTGCATCGCCCATGCCAGCGACCGTCATACGCAGCGGGGCCGCCGCGACCACGTTGGTATCGACCACGACCAGGTCTGGATTCTTCTCGAGCATCAGGTAGCGGTCGAACGACCCATCCTCGTGATACAACACCGAAATCGCGCTGCACGGACCGTCCATCGACGCCGCCGTGGGACATACGCACAACGGCAACTCGGCATAAAACGCAACGGCCTTGGCGATATCGAGCATCTTGCCACCGCCAATGCCCACCACCATGTCGCAATACTCGGCCCGGGCTTCCTTGGCCATTTCGACAACGGCATCTTCCGTACACGGACCGTTGTAAATCTTAAAGAACGGCTCGCTTAGATCTTCATCCAGAAATCCATCGACGATCTGCCTGCACAGCCGATCCTCGGTGCCCTGGTCAAACAAGACATAGGCAGCGCAGCCCAACCATGACAAATACCTGCCCTGACGCGAGAGCTCACCCGGCCCCTGAACATATCGTCCGGGACCGCCATAAACCATGGGAAGCGCCATACGAGAATCCGCCCTTTCATCAACAACAATTGGTGCAAAGTAACCTGACCCCTTTGCACCATAGCAAAAAGGGGCAAAGTCATCTGCTGGCTTTGCCCCTTCCTTAGCTTGATTTACTCATCCATGAGATAGTAGTGGCCCAGCGCGTCGGCACCCAGGATGGCGTTTGCGACCATCTCGGGCGTCACCTCAAACGGCATGTTGCACATGGTGTCATCGGGCGCGCAGGCGGCCTCGGCAACAATCATGGCCTGCTCGCGCGTAAGCTCGGCAACGCCAAGTTCCTTCATCGTGACCGGCAGGCCCAGCTCAATGCAGAAGCCCAAGACTTCCTCGAGCTTCTCGGTCGGGGCATCCTCGAGTACCAGCTGGACGATGGTGCCAAAGGCGACCTTCTCGCCGTGATACATGCCGTGGCACTCGGGCAGCATCGTCAGGCCATTGTGGATGGCATGAGCAGCAGCAAGGCCCGAGCTCTCAAAGCCAATGCCCGAAAGCAGCGTATTGGCCTCGATGATATGCTCGACGGCAGGCGTGAGCGCACCCTTCTCCAGCGCGACCTTGGCCTTCACGCCATCGGCCATAAGCGTCTCGTAGCAGAGCTTGGCGAGCGCCAAGCCAGCCATGCCGCCCTTGCCGCCGGCGCAAGTGCCACCGTCGGCATCATGCGTCGCCTGTGCCTCAAAGTAGGTTGCGAGCGCATCGCCCATACCGGAAACCGTCAGGCGCACCGGGCTCGCCGCGATAACCGTCGTATCCATCAGGACAATGTTGGGGTTTGCCTTAAGGAACAGGTACTTATCGAACTGGCCGTCATCGGTGTAGAGCACCGAAAGTGCCGAGCACGGTGCATCGGTCGAAGCGATGGTGGGGCAAATGATAACCGGGGACTCCAGGTAGTAGGCAACGGCCTTGGCGGTATCGAGGATCTTGCCGCCACCGACACCGACGATGATGTCGCAACCGTTGTCGCGAGCGAGCGCAACCAGGCGATCGACCTCGCCCTTGGAGCACTCGCCGTTAAAGTCCTCAAACAGCAGCTCGGCCTTAGCCTCGGCAAAGCCGCCCTCGATCTTGGCACCGACGCGCTTCTTGCCCGAAGGCGTCACGATGACGAGGGCCTTAGCGCCGAGCGGCTCGACATAGGAACCGAGCTTGGCGAGCTCGTCCGGACCCTGGATGTACTTGCTGGGGCTATTGAAAATTGCAGCCATAACTATCCCATTCTCTAAAAGAAAAAAGAAAGGGGCTCCGTACAGATACGTGCGGAGCCCCTCGTTACGATAACAAGAGTCGATTAGAAATCGATGTCGGTGTCGTAGTAGCAGGCCTTGAGAATCTTCTCGAAGTCGGCAGCCTTGGTCTCACGCGGGTTCTCGGGCGTGCAAGCGTCCTGCTCGGCGTTCGCGGCGATCTCGGGCAGCTTGGCGAGGAACTCCTCCTCGGAAACCATCTGCGGGTTCTCGGCGTCGACCTTCACGCCACCATTCGCGTAATCCTTGATGGACTGCGGAATGTTGAGCTGGTCGTTGAGGTCGCGGATCTTCTGGACGAGCGCAGCGATGAGCTCCTCGTTGGTCTCGCCGGGAAGGTGCAGGATCTCCTTGGCCACGTAAGCGTAACGCTCGGCAGCACGGGGATCCTTGGAGTTCCACTGGATGACCTTGCCCAGGTACATGGCGTTAGCAGCACCGTGGATGATGTGGCCGTTCTCAAAGGCTGCACCGGTCTTGTGAGCCATGGAGTGAACGATGCCCAGCAGGCCCGAGGAGAAGGCGATACCGGCGATGCACTGAGCCTCGTGCATGTGCTGACGGGCCTCATGGTCGCCAGCATAGGACTTGGGCAGCCACTCGACGATCTCGCGGATGCCGTGCAGAGCGTTGGCGTCGGTGAACATGGAAGCACAAGTGGAAACGTAAGCCTCCATGCAGTGGGTCAGAGCATCCATGCCGGTGTGTGCGCACAGCTTGGCGGGCATGGTGTAGGTGAGCTCGGGGTCGACGATGGCGACATCAGGGGTGATGTTGAAGTCGGCCAGCGGGTACTTGATGCCCTTGGCGTAGTCGGTAATGACGGAGAACGCGGTGACCTCGGTAGCGGTGCCGGAGGTAGAGGAGATGGCGCAGAAATGAGCCTTCTGACGCAGCTCGGGGAAGCTGAACGGCTGGATGATGTTATCGAAGGACTCCTCGGGATACTCGTAGAAGACCCACATGGCCTTAGCGGCATCGATGGGCGAGCCGCCGCCGATGGCGATAATCCAGTCGGGCTCGAACTCGCGCATGGCCTCGGCGCCCTTCATGACCGTCTCAATGGACGGGTCGGACTCGACGCCCTCGAACAGCTTGACCTCGAAACCGCTCTCTTTGAGGTCGGCCTCAACGTCCTGCAGGAACCCGCCGCGGCGCATAGAGCTGCCGCCAGAAACGATGATGGCCTTCTTGCCCTTGAGGTTCTTCACCTCGTGGCGAGCGCCCTCACCAAAGTACAGATCGCGAGGATTGGTAAAACGTCCCATACTGTGCCTCCTAAACAAGCCCCTCTTAGACTTGCGTATATAACGGAGCACCCAATTGGCTCCGTTAGGACCATTTTGCGCGTTGCCGGCGATGACGATGCGCGATGTCTTAACGTCTCGACGCTCAGACAAACATTATTTTACCGTTCTGGTTGGTCAGTTATTCACCTAAAGCTGACAATGATGAAACGTTTTTTCTATCCCTGAAGACCCTTGTGGGGCATTCATACTCCCAAGCTGGGCAAACGTTTTATCAGGGTTGACCACATATCCCGGACAGGGCTATGCCCCTCCAAAATGTGCCCCGTTCGCCGCCAAAAATCGACCGTTTACGGCACTGTGATACCACCCGCGCAACCGAGGTGCCGACATTTGTGCGACATCCGTCTTCGTGGTGCAAAGGTGCAAGTCCAAGTGCGGCACCCCCGGTGTGCCACATGCGGGTAAACTAGTACTTTATATATAGACATTTGAACCCTAACCGCAGCAAAGGAGGCCCCATGGCATTCGATCCCATTCAAGAAGATTGCCATCGCCTCGTTCTTGAGGCCTTGCGCCGCGACAATATCCCGCTCACCGACGCTGCCGCCGTAGAGCGTCTGATGGAACAATTCACCCGCAACCCCGCACCGCTCATCGTGCACGACCGCGACCGCGCCGGGCATCTCATTGCCAAGGTGGTCGAGGCTGTCGACTACCGCATTCCCTTTATCCCTGACGATACCCAGGCAGAGCAAGAAGAGGCCGCTGCCGAGAACATGCTTCGCGAGGCAACCGAGCTCGATCCGACCAACTGGGACGCTCAGCGCATGCTGACCGCCCTCACCGCCAACTCCAACGAGGAGTACGTACAGTACTTGGTATCCAAGCGCGATGAAGTCGAGCACGATCTGGCGCTCAAGATTGCCTCGGCGCAGGACCCCTACGAGCGTGAGGCCGCAGGCGACCTGACCCGCCGCCCCTATCTGCGCTGGCTTGCCGCCCTTGCGTCGCGCGCCCTCATTAGCGGCCGCTATCGCATGTCGCTCGAAGCCGCAAATCGCAGCCTCGACTTTGCCCCCAACGATCCTGCCGGCGTCCGCCACACCGCGATGCTCGCCATGGCAAAGCTCGAATACCCCGCCGAGGAGCTCAAGCGCTTTCGCTCTGTCCACTCCGTCCCCTATCTCGCCAACACGCCGCTGCGTCGTCGTCCCAAGGACGCGGAGCGCGACTTGGACCCGTGGACGCTCATCGCGCTGATGAGCGCTGCCTGGCGCGAGCTGGACTACGAGGGTGCCGAGCGCTACTTGCGCATCCTTGCACGCTCGTGCCCGCACGCAGCCGAGGCGCTCTACTTCCAAACCGAGTTTCCCGATGGCGTCTATGCCCGCGTCAACGTGGGCGTGGGCTCCACCGACGAGCTTGTCCTTGCGCTGTCCGAGGCGACGCCAGTACTGCAGGAGGGCCTGGGCGCCCCCGACAACGCCAGCTTTGCCGCCTGGGTCGCCACCAACGATATCGTGCGTTCCCAGATCGACGAGCGCATCCTGCGGGCGGCCGAGCAGGGCCTGCCGTTTAAGGGAGGAGACCTCTAATGAATCCGAGCGTCTACATCCCCGCCTACTTGGAGCGCACCTATCTGGCATCACACCCCGAACTCACCGATGCAGCACGCGAGCTTGTCCATAACGACGTCAGCGCAAACCCTCACAAGTATGCGCAGACCGAGCATGCCCAAGCGCTGCTGTCCTATGCCGGCGTTCATCGTCATTTGCTTGACGAGCTTCGCCGCATCGAGGACATGGGCAGCGACGAGGAGTTTGAGCAGACGCGCAACCGCCTGTTCGACGATATGCGCGATGAGCTGCTCAAGATCGTCCGCGTCGATGCGCATGTCCTCGATGCCCAGCTGCTCGCCATCATCCTGGCCGACACGCCCGTCGATGCCTGCCTGGGCGACTTGATGAAGCTCGAGGCGAGCACGGCCGACTACCTGCAACAAAGCGTGCCCGGGTTTGATATGGAGGCCCCGCACTACTGGGCTAATAATGTTTTGGCCGACGGTGTCACCGCAGCAGACCTTACCGTGAGCCAGCCGGCCCTTATCGGGTGGCTCCACATTCTCGAGGCCATCTCGCAGCTGTGCATGGCGAGCGCTCGTTACCGCGCCGCCGCCAACTACTCTCGCCGTGTCCTTAAGGCGGAGGGCTATCCCACCCGGGCCGCCGGCACCGTGTTGCTTGCCCTCGCCCGCTTGGAAGACCAGGACGGTTTTTTTGCCCTGGCACATCAGCTCGAGGAACAGATGGGGGCAGACGCACTCGAGAACTCCCCCTGGTACCTGCTTGCCCGCACGATTCTGCTGTTCAAAACAAACAAGATGCGCCCGGCGACGCGCGCGCTGCGTGAGTTCGCTAACCGTTGCGAGGGCGGCGCGTTCTTCTTGCTGAACCCCATGTACCAGACGCCGTATCTTCCCTGCCGACCCGAGCCGCGCGACCCCTGGGACCTCTCGCACCAGGCGGTTTGGGAAGCCGACGGCATTATCTCGGACACCCCCGACTTTGCCCCCTGGGCTAATGCCTGCGAAGACGTGTCGCAACTTGCCCAGGAATTTGCGCGCCGCTACGGCTTTTAGCGACGCACTCGACCCGACCATGTCGTTTACGTTAGGAACGATTTCATGAACCTCCGCTCATCTCTTGCCTGCACCTCGAGCGATATCGCCCGCTGGGGGCTGCGCTCCGTCCTCAAGCGCCAGGGCGGCGTACTTCCCGGACGCATCGCCATGAAAATCGACCCCGAGCTGCTAAGCGACCTCGCGAGCCTGGTCGACCGCAGCGTGGTAATCACCGGCACCAACGGCAAGACCACCACCTCCAACCTCATCGCCGACGCCGTTGCCGCCAGCGGCGCCACCGTGGTATGCAACCGCGCCGGCAACAATATGGAGCCTGGCGTGGTGGGTGCTCTGGTCGAGGCCCGCGGCGGGGAACGTGCGGCCTTAAGCACACCAGCAGCGGCAAGCGCGTGGGCGTTTTTGAGTGCGACGAGCTCTACACGGTACGCGTTCTGCCCAAGCTCAAGCCGACGTACTTTGTGCTGCTCAACCTGTTCCGCGACCAACTAGACCGCTACGGCGAGATCGACCATACCCAAGACGTCATCGCCCATGCGTTGGAGCTCTCTCCGGCAACAACGCTCATCTACAACGCAGACGACCCGCTGTGTGCCGCGATCGCCGCGCACGTTCCCAATGCAAGCATCGCCTTTGGCATCGACGGCGCCACCGACACCGAATCCGACCGCATTAGCGACTCGCGTTTTTGCTCACAGTGCAACGCGCCGTTGGAGTACGACTATGTGCAGTACGGACAGCTTGGCGCATACCATTGCCCCTCGTGCGGCTGGGCCCGCCCTGGGCTTGTCCGTCGCGTGACGGGCGTGGAGCTCGGCTGCGACGGCTACGGCTTTGACCTGGTCTTTGGGCATGAAGAAGCCGTACAGGTACGCGCTTCCGAGCGCCCATTTATCGTTTGCCGTTCCGCCT
>URNJ01000001.1 GCA_900549215.1 uncultured Collinsella sp. | reverse complement strand
GGTCGCGTACCCAAAGTACGCTTCCCTCCTCTTTCACGTCACCTTGCTCGCTTAGAGGCGTTTTCGCTGACGTGAGCTCAACCTGCGATGGTGCCAAATTAGTTATCCGCACAAAAAAAGGAGGCCTCCGCGGCGATGCGGAAGCCTCCTTTTTGTGCACGGTGTACTTTTGAGTGTGCAAGTGGGGGAGTTGTTACTCCTCGACGATCTCGGTGATCGCGCCAGCGGGGCAAGCGTCCTGGCAAGCGCCACAGGCGACGCAGGAGTCCTCGTCAGCGACAGTAGCGACGTCCTGGAGCTCCAGAACGCCAGCGGGGCAGGAGTCGACGCAAACGCCACAAGCGATGCACTCGTCGGCATCAATTACGGGATGAGCCATGGTAGTTTCCTCTCTGTTGACCGACGCTACAGGCGATGCGCGCCGGTTTGATTCGGGCAAAAACATACCACGGGAGCGACCGTTTGCAATACCCTCTGACCGGCATCTTCATACCGTTCGCCGAGTATGCCAAGGTTTACTAAAAAACGCGCAGGTGGGGCCGTTGAGCTGCGCAAATGTTAGCTAAAGGTGACTTGAAATATTGAGCTATTGAGCGCGCCTGCGGAAAGGGCATCCCGTTATTTGGCCGAAAAACGGGGCACAGTTTCCGGTCGGACCGCCCGGCGGAAACTGTGTCCCAGAATTCGCGCTCAGACCGGGACACCCTTTCCGGTTGAGGGCTCAACCGGAAACCGCATCCCGGAATCGACGCTCAAAACGGGTCGCAGTTTCCTCGGGGTTGCCCCAAGACCGCTCCGTGCGGCTCCGGACCCAAACCTCAGTCATCTCTACATAGATCTCAATAGATGTGCCGAGAACTCAATCAGTGCGTCTACCTGCGTATTTGCGAACCTAAACTCTCGGCAATAAGAAATCTTATATGAATTGACTTAGATTTTGTATATTCCGGCCCATAAGGGGATACACTACATCCTGAAAGACAAGCCGAAACACCGCTCGGCAGACCGCCGAGTCGGTGCAAACGCACAAGAGAGAGGGAATTTCTAATGGGCAAGATTCTTGGTATCGACCTTGGTACTACTAACTCCGCAATGGCCGTTCTCGAGGGCGGTTCTCCGACCATTATCGTGAACGCCGAGGGCGACCGCACCACTCCGTCCGTCGTGGGCTTCCGTGCCGACGGCGACCGCGTCGTGGGTAAGGCCGCTAAGAACCAGGCTGTCACCAACCCCAAGAACACCGTGTTCTCCATCAAGCGCTTCATGGGCCGCAAGTACTCCGAGTGCACCTCTGAGATCAAGACCGTGCCGTACGAGGTCAAGGAGGGCCAGGGTGGCCGTGCCGTCGTCGACATCGAGGGCAAGGATTACACCGCCGAGCAGGTGAGCGCCATGACGCTCGCAAAGATGAAGGCCGACGCCGAGAAGTATCTGGGCGAGACCGTCACCGACGCCGTCATTACCGTCCCGGCCTACTTCAACGACGCCCAGCGTCAGGCCACCAAGGACGCCGGTAAGATCGCCGGCCTCAACGTCAAGCGTATCGTCAACGAGCCGACCGCTGCTGCTCTTGCCTATGGCCTGGACAAGCAGGGCACCGACCAGCGCATCCTGGTCTTCGACCTGGGCGGCGGCACCTTCGACGTCTCCATCCTCGACCTTGCCGACGGCGTGTTTGAGGTTCTGTCCACCTCGGGCGACAACCACCTGGGCGGCGACGACTGGGATCAGCGCGTCATCGACTGGATGGCCGATAAGTTCCAGCAGGAGAACGGTGTCGATCTGCGTCAGGACCCCATGGCCCTGCAGCGTCTGAAGGAGGCCGCCGAGAACGCCAAGAAGGAGCTCTCCGCCGCCCAGCAGACCACCATCAACCTGCCGTTCATCACCATGAACCAGTCCGGCCCGCTGCACCTCAACTACACGCTGACCCGCGCCGAGTTCGAGAAGATCACCCGTGACCTGCTCGAGCGCTGCAAGCAGCCTGTCACCAACGCCCTGCGCGACGCCAAGCTTAAGCTCTCCGATCTGACCGAGGTCATCCTCGTCGGCGGCTCCACCCGTATGCCCGCCGTCCAGGAGCTCGTCAAGACCATGACCGGCAAGCAGCCCAACATGTCCGTGAACCCCGACGAGGTCGTTGCCGACGGCGCTGCCGTCCAGGGCGGCGTGCTCACCGGCGACGTCGAGGGCATCCTGCTGCTCGACGTTACCCCGCTGTCGCTGGGCGTAGAGACCATGGGCGGCATCATGACCAAGATGATCGACCGCAACACCACGATCCCGACCTCCAAGACCGAGGTCTACTCCACCGCTGCCGACAACCAGACCAGCGTCGAGATCAACGTGCTCCAGGGCGAGCGCGAGCTTGCCCGCGACAACAAGTCGCTCGGTAAGTTCCAGCTGACCGGTATCCCGGCTGCCCGCCGCGGCGTGCCGCAGATCGAGGTCACCTTCGACATCGACGCCAACGGCATCGTCAAGGTCTCCGCTAAGGACAAGGGCACCGGCAAGGAGCAGCAGATCACCATTTCCGGCTCCACCGCTCTGTCCGACGACGAAGTCGATCGTATGGTCAAGGACGCCGAGGCTCATGCCGAGGAGGACAAGAAGCAGAAGGAAGAGGTCGAGGTCCGCAACCAGACCGACAGCCTGTGCTACTCCACCGAGCAGACCCTCAACGAGCTCGGTGACAAGGTTTCCGCCGACGTGAAGTCCAAGGCCGAGGCCGCTATCGCCGACGCCAAGAAGGCGCTCGAGGGCTCTGACGTCGAGGCCATCAAGGCCGCCGGCGAGTCCCTGCAGTCCGTGGCCTACGAGCTGGCCCAGGTTGTCTACGCCGACGCTCAGCAGCAGACCGACGGTGCCGCCGGTGCCCAGCCTGCCGACGATGACGTCGTCGACGCCGACTACGAGGTTGTGGACGACGAGGACAAGTAATCATGTCCGCCCGTAAAGCTCGCACGGAGGCGGCTGCCGCCGGCGCCGCCCCCGTTGACTCTGAGGAGAAGGACGTGAAGATTCCCGTAGAGGCCGTCGACGATACCGAGGCCAACGAGGCCGCGGCCGCCGAGGCTGTCGAGAACCAGGTAGAGGATTCCAACAAGGAGGCGACGATGACTGAGGACGAGATGGTGGAAGCTGCTATCCGCGCCGGTGAGGAAGCCGCCGACAACGACTTTAAGCTCAAGTTCGAGCAGGCCCAAAAGGAGCTCGCCGACGTGCGCAGCGAGCTCGATGCTGCGGCAGAGGCCCAGAAGGCCGCCGAGGACAAGGCAAAGGACGCCACCGAGCGTACCGCCCGTCTGCAGGCCGACTGGGAGAACTTCCGTCGCCGCACCGCCAACGAGCGTATCGCCGAGCGCGAGCGCGCGACCGAGAAGCTCGTCACTGCGCTGCTGCCGGTGGTCGACGATATCGAGCGTGCGATCGACCATGCCCGCAGCCAGGAGCTTGCCGACGACTTTAAGCAGTTCGTCGACGGCGTCGACGCGGTGCATGCCAAGCTGCTCGATGTGTTTGCGCACGAGGGCGTTGAGCCCATCGACCCCAAGGGCGAGGCGTTCGATCCGCTCGAGCACCAAGCCGTGGGTCGCGTCGAGGACGCGTCGCAGTACGACGAGACCGTCAACGACGTGTACCAGAAGGGCTACCGCATGGCGGATCGCATTCTGCGTTCCGCGATGGTGACGGTGACCTACGGCGGCGAGAAACGCCCCGCACCGGAGCCCGAAGCGGCGCCCGAGGATGCTGCGGCCGATACGGCCGAGAGCACCGAGGAGTAATTGAAAAGGGCCCCGGGGCAACACCCGGGGCCCTTTCTGGCCTAGTGCCATATGAAAGCATGAGCCGCCGCCCGCTGGGCGGCGGATGAAACAGGAGAGGAGCTACGATGGCTGCAGGCAAAACCTTCTATGACATCCTGGGCGTATCCAAGAGCGCCTCCGACAAAGAGATCAAGAGCGCGTTTCGCAAGCTCGCGCAAAAATATCACCCCGATGCCGGCGGCGACGAGGCCAAGTTCAAGGAGATCAGCGAGGCCTACGAGACGCTTTCGGACGAGAAGAAGCGCAAAGAGTACGACCAGATGCTCATGTTTGGCGGCATGCCGGGCGCGGGCGGCGCGTATGGCGGCGGCTACGGTGCCGGCGCGGGTGCCAGCGGCTGGGGCGACATCTTCGACAGCATCTTTAGCGGCAACGGCGCCTGGGGCAGCGATTGGGGCTCGGGCTTTGCCGGGGCTGCGGGCGCTGCCGGTGCCGGCGCGGGTCGCAGCCGTGCTCGCAAGGGCGGCGACCTGTCGCTGACCGTCGATGTGACGGCCGAGGACGCGTTTCGCGGCGTGACGCACAAAGTCACCTATCGCATTCCCTCGACAGGCGAGCAGCAGACCATTACGGTCTCGGTGCCCGCGGGCGCGGTCGACGGCGGCAAGCTACGCTACAAGCGTCGCGGCGAGTATGGCGTTGCCGGCGGCGAGCGCGGCGACCTGGTCGTGACCACGCACGTGGAGGAGCATCCGCTGTTTAAGCGTAAAGGCGCCGACGTGACCATGGAGGTACCGGTCTCGGTCTACGAGGCGGCGCTCGGCTGCACGGTGGACGTGCCGACGCCCGGCGGTGCGACGGTTCGTCTGAAGGTGCCCGCGGGCACCCAGACGGGCAAGAAGTTCCGCTTTAAGGAGATGGGCGCGCCCGACGTTAAGCACCGTGGCCGTACGGGCGCGCTGCTCGTCGAGATCAAGGTGCAGGTTCCCACGAACCTGTCTGATGACGAGCGCGATGCCATGACCAAGCTGCGCGAGGCCGACACACGCGACTATCGCGAGAAGGTCAACCGTTACAAGGCGACGTACTAGGGCGGTCGCGGCACACGCCCGCGCCCGCGGGCTTATGATGGACGATAACGAGACGGAAAGGGGTCAGGTAGCATGGCCGAGGACAATAGGAACAAACCGCTGTACATGATCAGCGTGGCGGCCGAGCTGACCGGCATGCATCCGCAGACTCTGCGCGTCTACGAGTCCAAGGGCCTGGTGAACCCCCAGCGCTCGGGCGGCAACACGCGTCTGTATTCGCGTGCCGATATCGAGCGCCTGGAGCTCATCAACCAGCTGACCGACGAGGGCATCAACCTTGCCGGCGTGGTGCGCATCCTCGATATGAAGGAGCGTGCCGAGGAGCGCGAGCGCGAGAACGAAAAACTCCGTGCCCGCGTGCGCCAGCTCGAGGACGAGCTGCACGAGTACAAGATGCAGAAGAAGATCACCGCCCTGGCCCCGCGCGACGGCTCGGTTAACCCCGAACAGGTCATGCGCAAACTTTTGGGCGCGGGAACCGATCTTTAGTTACGGCGGCTCTACGACGCAAATCCTAACAATATGAGAGTGGATAATCTCCCACTTTTGGTCCGCTTGAGGGCTAGAAACGGGAGGTTATCCACTCCCATTTTTGGCTGGCACTTGGGGACGTTCCTTCTGTGCCGGCACTTTGGGACACTCCTTGCGCCAATATCGCCCTGTGCTTTACTGAGATAAAGTGAACGCCGAGATTCGTAACCCGCTGGCAACCGTTCTATGGCACGATATTGAACGAATGT
Organism: uncultured Collinsella sp.; assembly: GCA_900549215.1. GTDB lineage: Bacteria > Actinomycetota > Coriobacteriia > Coriobacteriales > Coriobacteriaceae > Collinsella. The sequence goes on along the minus strand of URNJ01000001.1, from coordinate 33,412 downwards.
ATGCTATGCGCCCAAATCTTTTGGGCAGAGTGGGAGACAGTATGGTCAAGCTGTACGAGGACGGCATCTACCTGCGTAACGGCAGCGAGGTTGTGCCTGAGGCCGAGGCTGCCGAGCGCGGTATTACGCAGACGCCCGAGGATGCCAAGCGCGGCACCATCGCGTATTCGATCCTCCAGGCACACAATACGTCCGGCGACCCCGAGGCGCTCAAGATTCGCTTCGACGCCATGGCGAGCCACGACATCACCTTTGTCGGCATCATCCAGACGGCGCGCGCCTCGGGCATGGAGCAGTTCCCGCTGCCCTACGTGCTCACCAACTGCCACAACTCGCTGTGCGCCGTGGGCGGCACCATCAACGAGGACGACCACGTCTTTGGTCTCTCGGCTGCCAAGAAGTACGGCGGCATCTTCGTCCCGCCCCACATCGCCGTCATCCACTCCTTTATGCGTGAGAACTTCGCCGGCTGCGGCAAGATGATCCTGGGTTCCGACTCGCACACCCGCTACGGCGCTCTGGGCACCATGGCCGTGGGCGAGGGCGGCGGCGAGCTGGCAAAGCAGCTGCTGCGCGACACCTACGACGTTGCCTATCCCGGCGTCGTTGCCATCTACCTCACGGGCGCCCCGCGCCCCGGCGTTGGCCCACACGATGTGGCGCTCGCCATCATCCGCGCCGTCTTTGCCAAGGGTTACGTTAAGAACAGGGTCATGGAGTTCGTAGGCCCCGGCATCGCGAGCATGACGACCGACTACCGCAACGGCGTCGATGTCATGACCACCGAGACCACCTGCCTCTCCTCCATTTGGGCTACCGACGAGGACACGCACGCGTTTTTGACCATGCACGGTCGCGGCGAGGACTACCGCGACCTCAAGCCCGCCGATGTTGCCTACTACGACGGCTGCGTCGAAGTCGATCTGTCGAGTATCAAGCCCATGATCGCGTTGCCGTTCCATCCTTCTAACGGCTTTGAGATCGACGAGCTCAACGAGAACCTCGAGGACATCCTGCATGAGGTGGAGCTCGAGGCCGCCAAGATCGGCGAGGGCAAGACGCACTTTAGCCTGCTCGACAAGATCGTCGACGGCAAGCTGCACGTGCAGCAGGGCGTTATCGCCGGCTGCTCGGGCGGCAACTACGACTCCGTGGTCCAGGCTGCTCGCGTGCTCAAGGGCGCTAACACCGGCTGCGGCGAGTTCTCGCTGTCGGTCTATCCCACGAGCCAGCCCGTGGCACTCGAGCTTACACGCCGCGGCTACATCTACGACCTTATGGAGGCCGGCGCGATTGTGCGCACGGCATTCTGCGGCCCGTGCTTCGGCGCCGGCGACACGCCTGCCAACAACGGCCTTTCGATCCGCCACACCACGCGCAACTTCCCCAATCGCGAGGGTTCCAAGCCGGGCAACGGTCAGCTGAGCGCCGTGGCCCTGATGGACGCCCGCTCCATTGCGGCGACGGCTGCCAACGGCGGCGTCCTGACGCCGGCGACCGACCTGCCCGAGGAGACTTGGGACGAGGCCTGCGAGTACACCTTTGACGACGCGCCGTACAAGAAGCGCGTGTACTGGGGCTTTGGCAAGGCGGAGCCTGCCGACGAGCTGGTCGAGGGCCCCAACATCAAGCCGTGGCCCGCGATGGAGCCTCTCGGCGACGACATCCTGCTCAAGGTGTGCTCCAAGATCATGGACCCGGTCACCACGACCGACGAGCTCATTCCCTCGGGCGAGACGAGCTCCTTCCGCTCCAACCCGCTGGGTCTGGCCGAGTTTACGCTCAGCCGTCGCGACCCTGCCTACGTGGGCCGCTCCAAGGAGGTCGACGCGGTGGAAAAGCGCCGCGTTGCCGGCGAGGCAGCGGGCGACCTGGCGGCACTCGATGCCGAGCTTGCCAGCGTGTTTGAGGCGCTGACCGGCGCGGGTGTCGCGGCCGATGCCAAGGCGACTGAGTACGGCTCCATGCTCTATGCCAAGAAGCCCGGTGACGGTTCTGCCCGCGAGCAGGCCGCGAGCTGCCAGCGCGTAATTGGCGGCCTGGCCAACATCGTCCACGAGTACGCCACCAAGCGCTATCGCTCCAACGTGATGAACTGGGGCATGGTGCCCTTCCAGATGGAGGCCGAGCCCAGCTTTGAGGTGGGCGACTACGTCTTTGTGCCGGGTATCCGCGCCGCGCTCGATGGCGACCTGAAGGGCATCGCCGCCTACGTGGTGCGCGCCGATGGTGCGGTCGAGCAGATTGAGCTCTACATTGCCGATATGACGGCAGAGGAGCGTGCCATCGTCAAGGCTGGCTGCCTGATCAACTACAACAAGTTCAAGGCCGCTGCCGAGTAACTCTGCTGTACGCCCCTGCCACACCTTTCCCTCGTGCTCACGCGCTTCGCGAGGGTCGCCCGAGGGAAAGGTGTGGCAGGGGCTACCGCGACGTTCTCGTTGGGTCTTGAGGGGCGCTAATAATTGACCGGGACCACCACAAAGTTGCCTGCCCGGCGGGTCCTTATTTCGATGGGGTCCAGGTTATTTCATCGTCAAATAGCCAAGTGCGTGCCGAGCCACTGTTGCGCGCTGTCTGCGGATCGGGCTCGCAAGTTTGTTCGTAGGCATCTTCGGTACACCGATCCATAAAATCGACGACTGCCGTCTGGTCGCCCTCCATGACGTAGATTACGTCGCCATCCGAGATATAGACCCCCGGTCCTTCATTGTCCACGTAGCCGGGGTCGTATGAGACGTTGCACAATCTGCTCCCGTTTGCCGCATCGAGCTCAAGGGTCGAATAATACCCGCCAACCATTTGGCCATTCTTGGCTCGATATGTTGCGGCGCCGTACCACCGCTTAAACGTCTTGCCTTTGAGTAAACTGGTTGCCTTGCCGATAAGCTGCTCATCTTTGGTGTAGCGCCTGGCCCCAAGTTCGATACGGGGATAGTTGCTGACCCCAAGTGCTGCGGGCGTACCGTCAAAATCGACGGTGATCGAATCGGGTTTGACGATATCGGTGAGGACCTCGATGGGATAGCTTACGGTCTCAACCGCCGCCTGCGTCGCAGAGGCGGGGAGAAATGCGAGATAGATAATTCCTACGCCGACTGCGGTAATCGCAAACGCTAAGACGAGCAGGCCGATATAGGTGGAGCGTTTCACGGCGGGTACCTCGCAAACAGTATGCATTCATTAAGATAAGTGATACCAGCTTACGACAATATTCAAAAGAAAGCGATCGGTCGAAATGACGGGGCGAAAAGGCCCTATTGGGCTTCGATTTGACCTCTAATAGGAATATTTGCCCCACTCATTCTGGGCGAGAGGTCAATAATTCAGTCCACGAGTCTTGAGCGATACTATTCTCACTAAACTCACTCTTTTCACAGTAAGCACTATAAATACGATAGGGAGGACGACGAGAACGTTGTGACGTGCGATAGCTAAGCCGTTTAAGCCGGACTCTGACCTTGAATCTCCGCCTCTATCTGTGCGAACGGGCTATTGTCGGTTCTCGATTCCATCGCTGCGTTCTCGTTGGGTTTTGGGATCGCCAAACGTAGACTGGGCTTGATGCCGCCTCTTTTAATCGGGGCTGATTCTTCTCTGGATCACCACAAAGGGGACAGGCACCTTTGTGGTGGTTCTCGGTTTGTCTCGACTTGTAACATCTTGGCCGCTAAAAGTGGGCCTGGTGTTACAGATTTAGATTTTCGATTCGGGTGTCTTCTGTTCGTCTCGATTTGTAACAGATAGAGCTCTATTTGCCGAGTAGATGTTACAGATTGAGACAAACGGGTGCCGCTGAACAATTCGTCTCGATTTGTAACATCTGGAGCCAGAAACGGTCGATAGATGTTACAGATTGAGACGGTAGCGCACCTGTGCGGCGGCGGGCCGACATCTTTACCCCTATCTCTTAATCACTCAGAAAATCTTATATATAGAGACTTAGATTTGTGTATAAGATCGCGCAAAGCTGGCAACAATACTTCTCGAACAACGTGAAGCCGCCCCGTAGGGCGGCCGCCCCAAGAGAGGTGATTCCATGAGAATCGATAAGCTAGCAATGACGTCGCGCGAGGCGCTGCAGACCGCCATGAGCACGGCCGCAGACGCGCAGGCCGGCGCGGTGGAGCCGATTCATCTGCTGTCTGCCCTGCTCGGTGCCGGCGAGCGCAATATCTCCGTGATCATCGAGCGCATCGGTGCCGACCCGGCTCAGCTCGCACGCTCCACACAGGATGCCATCGACCACGCGCCCAAGGTTTCGGGCGAGGGCCAGCAGATGGGCCTGTCCAACGAGCTCATCCGCGTCATCGAAAAGGCCGAGAAGAAGGCCACCAAGATGGGCGACAGCTTTGTGGTGACTGAGCATCTGCTGATGGCGCTTGCCGAGGACAAGGGCGAGGCGGGCCGCGTGCTGCGCGACGCCGGCGTCACCAAGGAGCGCATCGAGCAAGTCTACGAGGAGCTGCGTGGCGATGACCGCGTGACGTCTGCCGAGGACAAGACTCAGTTTGAGGCACTGGAGCAGTACGGTCGCAACATCTGCGATCTGGCCCGCGCCGGCAAGCTCGACCCGGTCATCGGCCGTACCGATGAGATTCGCCGCACCATCCAGGTCCTGTCCCGTCGCACCAAGAACAACCCCGTGCTCATCGGCGAGCCGGGCGTCGGCAAGACGGCTATCGTCGAGGGCATCGCCCAGCGTATCGTGGCCGGCGACGTGCCGAGTACCCTGCGCGACCGCGACCTTATCGAGCTCGACATGAGCGCGCTGGTCGCCGGTGCCAAGTACCGTGGCGAGTTCGAGGACCGCTTGAAGGCTGTGCTCAAGGAAGTGCAAAAGTCCGAGGGCAAGGTCATCCTGTTCATCGATGAGCTCCACACCATCGTGGGCGCGGGTGCCACCGAGGGCTCCATGGACGCCGGCAACATCCTAAAGCCGGCGCTTGCCCGTGGCGACCTGCACGCGATCGGCGCGACCACGCTCGACGAATACCGCAAGTACATCGAGAAGGACGCGGCTCTCGCCCGTCGTTTCCAGACCGTGATGGTCAGCGAGCCTACCGTCGAGGACACCATCTCGATCCTGCGTGGCCTCAAGGAGAAGTACGAGATCTTCCATGGCGTGCACATCACCGATAGCGCGCTCGTGGCCGCCGCCGACCTCTCCGATCGCTATATCGCCGACCGCTTCCTGCCCGACAAGGCCATCGACCTGGTCGACGAGGCCGCAAGCCGCCTGCGCATGGAGCTCGACAGCATGCCGGTCGAGATCGACGCCACCACGCGTCAGCTCACCCAGCTGCAGATTGAGGAGCAGGCGCTCATGAAGGAGACCGACGACGCCTCCAAGGAGCGTCTGGAGGCCCTGCGCCAGGAGATTGCCGAGGTCCAGGAAAAGCTCAACGTGCAAAAGGCCGGCTGGCTCAACCAGAAGAACGCCATCGACCACGTGCAGGAGCTCAAGGGCAAGCTCGACGAGGCAAAGAGCGAGGAGGAGCGTGCAACGCGCAACGGCGATTTGGGTCGTGCGTCCGAGCTGCGCTACTCCGTGATTCCGGGCCTGCAGCAGCAGATTCAGGATTCCGAGGCCGCGCTCGAGGCGCAAAAGCAGCAGGACGGCGAGGGCCTCAATGAGCAGGTGACCTCCGATGAGATCGCTGAGGTCGTGAGCGCTTGGACCGGCGTGCCCGTGTCCAAGATGATGCAGGGCGAGCTCGACAAGCTGAAGGGCTTGGAGGGCGAGCTGCATAAGCGCGTCATCGGCCAGGACGAGGCGGTCTCCGCTGTCGCCGCGGCCGTGCGCCGCAGCCGTGCGGGCCTCTCCGATCCGGACAAGCCCATCGGCAGCTTCTTCTTCCTGGGCCCCACCGGCGTGGGCAAGACCGAGCTCGCCAAGGCGCTGGCCGAGTGCCTGTTCGATGATGAGCGTGCGCTCGTGCGTATCGACATGTCCGAGTACATGGAGAAGTTCAGCGTCCAGCGTCTGATCGGTGCGCCTCCGGGATACGTGGGATACGACGAGGGCGGCCAGCTTACCGAGGCCGTGCGCCGTCGTCCGTATTCCGTGATCTTGCTCGACGAGATGGAGAAGGCTCACCCGGATGTATTCAACGTGCTGTTGCAGGTGCTCGATGACGGCCGTCTGACCGACGGCCAGGGTCGCCAGGTGTCCTTCAAGAACACGATCATCATCATGACGAGCAACGTGGGCTCTAAGGCTATCGCCGAGCTTTCGGGCAAGGACGAGGAGGAGATGCGTCATCAGGTCGACGCGGCCATGGCTCAGACCTTCCGTCCCGAGTTTCTCAACCGTATCGACGATATCGTGGTGTTCCATCCGCTCGGCATGGCGCAGATCGAAAAGATCGTCGATATTCAGCTCGCCGATGTCCGCGCGCGTCTGGCTAAGGAGCGCATGACGCTTGCCATTACCCCGGCGGCCAAGCAGATGCTTGCTGTGGGCGGCCTGGACCCGGTCTTTGGCGCCCGTCCGCTCAAGCGTTTGGTGCAGCGCGAGGTCGTGGATGCCATCGCCGCCGCCATCATCGACGGCACGGTGCGCGAGGGCGATCAGGTGACGGTCGATGTCGACAAGGACGGCGGCTTTACCGTTGTGTGCGACAACACGCCGGCGGCCACCTACGAGGTTCCCGACGCCGAGTAGATTTTGGGCCATGCCTTAAAATCTGCCTTTTGAGCCGAACGCCAAGGGCGGCGGATCCGATTGGGTCCGCCGCCCTTTTTCGTGCGACAATCGTTGATGTTGAGCATGAGTACATGGCAAGGAGATATGCAGATGAAAGACGAGATCAAAACAAGTGCGCCGGCGCCCAAGCCCACGTCCAAACCGGCACCCAAGCCGCGCGACCCCTACATCCGTGCCGAGAACGAGGACGATGACGGCTACGATCCCTACAGCGATCGCCGCCCCGAGCGCGAGCCGCTGTTCGAAGCCGACCCCTGGCGCTGAGTGTCACCAATAAGTTGCGGTGAAATAGGGACTGTTTTGCGGTTTGACCAGCAAAAACAATCCCTATTTCACCGCAACTGCGTTGGGGATGTGGGCGTTGGGCGGCTGTCTTCGGGCCGGCTAGTCCTGGGCTTTGATGCTCGGCAGGAGAATCTGGGCGAGGTAGTCGGTCTCGAGTTTGGACGCGGTGTCTGCCTTGCCGTCTTTGCCGACCAACACGTTCTTGATCTGGCTATAGGTGTAGCGGTTGCCGGTCGTAAGCTCGACAAGCTCAATGGCCGTGTCCATGGGGTAGGTCGACACGGGGTCTTGCGTGCGTCCGTTGATGGTCTGGGGCACCACATACGGATAGACAGGACCGCTAGCATAGACGGTGTAACCGTTGCCTAGATTGGCCGCACCCAAAACCGTATCGCCTTCATCGGGCGTAAAGCTCTCGCCCTCGCGCACCGCGACGAGCGTCAGAATCGGCGTATCGCTGTCGCCGGCAAGATAGATGCATAGCGTGCTGCCATTTTGCCAGGTCTCGACCTTGCCGTACCACTCGACGGGGATATCGAGCTGGTAGAGGTCGGTTGCCTTGTGACGGGCGTCGGCATCACGGGCCGCCTGTGCCTTTTGCGCGCTCACGGCATTGACGGCGGCGTCGCGCCGCGCGGTTGCCGCCTGCTGGAGCACCTTGGCGGTAGCGGCGGAGCTCGCGCCTCCCTCCTCGGCATATTTGGCGGCGGCATCGATCTGGTCGTCAGTCACCGTGTCGGCCGAAGGCACCTTGAGCTTAAAGGTGGCCTGGGCACTTAAATCCTGTCCATCGCTCTTAACGGTGACCTGCGCCTTGGTGGTCGGGACGGTATAGATGGTGCCGTCGCCCGCGATGGGGGAGGCGGCGATGGAGAGCGTGTAATCGCCGGGCAGCAGTTTGATGCCGCGGCCGTGCTCATCAACGTAGAGCGTTTCGCTCACGGATGAGCCGTCGGAGTCCTGCCCGCTCACCTGTACGGGAATCTTGGAGCCAGTCGAGCAATCGAGCCCTGCGGCACGCACGCCAATTTGCACCGACATCATCGTGTGCGCATTGGCGGCGGCAACGGCAGCCTGCTCCTGTTGGTATCCGTTCCATGCGGCGTAGCCTGCGCCGCCCGCGACAAGTGCGACGGCTACGACACCGGCGACCATCAAATTGCGGCGCTTGGGCGACATCTTGCGATGGCGAACCTCGGCTTCGCGTGCCGAAGGAACGGATGGTAGGGGAATATCGCCCATGGCGATGGTCTCGTCCACGGCTGGTGCGGAACCCAGGCCAGGAAGCTCGCGGGTCAGCGAATCCTCGGCCGGCAAGCTGTCGAGCAAGACGGTTTCCTCGCCCGTGTCGGATTCGGGCTGGTTGCCGGCCTCGCTTTCGGTGTCTTCGTGATCTGCCTCATCCTCGGCAGGCTCAACGTCGCCTGCATCCTGATCATCGGACTGCGCCTCGGTTTCCGGCTCATCTTGCACATCAACGTCCGAATCGTCAAACGCAATCTCATCGAGTGAAATTCGGTCTAAGCTCTCCAAGGCCTCAGCGCAAGCTTCTGCATCTTGGGCCGCATCCTCTTGGCCCATCGTCTCATCATTCATACATCCCCCAAGCTCAATATCGGGACAACAATGTACCCAAAAACAGAGTCATATAGAGCTGTCAGGCGATCGGAAATCTGATTTTATCTGTGCGAGAGGTTTTGAATATGTGCGTGGATGCGCGCAACAACAAAAAGCCCCCGGAAAGCGGACAAATCGCTTTCCGGGGGCATGCAATACGTTGCATTGCGCGGAGTCGGCCAGGCGACTTCACATTCAAGCGGCGTTTGCACCGGGCATGTTACTCGGCGTGAGCGTAATCAACCTTGGCGCGGCGAGCAGTAGCCTTCTCCCAATCGCTGGTTCCCTCAAAGACGTCCTGCTTGTAGGGATTGCGGCCGAGCTTCTTGGCACGGTAGGCGATGTAGATGATCGCGGCGACGTTGGCGACCAGTGCGGCGATCGAGACCGCGGTAGCGGCGCCGGGGTCGAGCGTGGAGTGGGTCACAAAGATGGACTCCTCCTGGAAGTACGGGAACACCTGGGCAAACATGCACCAAATAGCCAGCGTAAAGGCGCGGTTCTGGATCCAGCCGCCCTTGTTCCAGATAAAGGCGGCGACGGTGGGCGCCAGCAGCAGCGCAAAGCCGCAGAACCAGGAGTGGGTGGGCAGGCAGTTGTAGGTGTAGCAGAAGTTCCAGATATCGTAGGCGATAATGTAGACCCAGGTCATATCGGGCCACAGCATGTCGGTCTGATCCTCGGAGGCGTAGACGCTCCACCAACCGGTCATGCAGAAGATGTTGATAATACCGGCGATGCCGTTGAACACGTTGTTCCAGCCGGCCAGCTGCGTAGCACCTTCGGAGGTGACCCAGGTGGACTCGCCCAGGACAAAGAAGTGATAGGCGCTCTCGAAGTCGGACACGACGGCGATCAAGATGTTGATGGCGACGATCACAAACGGCCACGCGCGGAACCAATGCGCCTTGCCGATCTTTCCCCACTGGTACTTAATGGCAATGAAGCCCCAGCAACCGGCCAGCGCCGCGTATACCTTGGCGTAGTGGAACCAGCTGTTCTGGTACACATGGGTGGGGTTGGTGAGTGCCCACTCGGCACCCTGCGAAACGCCGATGGCGATGGCGACGCAGTAGATGGTCATGGCCAGCGGAGCCACGCCAAAGATGATTGCCGCGCCCAGCTTGGTGCGGCGGCCGACCTCGTTGAGCACGATGAGGCCAATAAAGACCATGGCCCAGCCGGCCCAGTGGATAAGGGTATCGCTACCCCAAACATCGAACAGCATGCTGCTCTCCTTTCACACGCCCGCGGCCCCTCTTCTGATCGCGGGCAGTTTGGCCAAATGTCGTCAGTTCTGGGGCTTGCGCTCCGGATACTTGGCGGTATAGCCCTCGATGTGGAGCGTCGAGGCGATGATTTCCTTGACCGTCTCGTCGGGCACATCGGGGTGCGTACGGATATACATCAACAACCCCATGATGAGGGTGTAGAACGTCTCGTAGACATGGTCGATGCGTAGCTCATGATGGGCGACAAAATCCACTACGGTGGTGTCGCAGATATACTGCGCCACGCGCTGGACCACGTTGTGCAAAAAGCCGCCGTAGAGCGCGCCACTGCTCGAGGTGAGCGTACTCGGCAGTTCGTGGCCGCTGGCGACCAGACGCTTAAAGAGCGGGGCGACGGTGTCGAGCGCGCCCTCGATATCACCGACGGTGCGGCCGGCGTTCCACTGCTCGAGCTCGGAGATAAAACCGTCGATCGCCTCGTCCATGACGGCAGTGACGGCGGCGTCCATGTCGGCGAAGTAGTGGTAGAACAGCGAGCGCGTGCAACCGGCTCGCTTGGTCACGGCCGATACCGATAGGTGGGACACGCCCAGCTCGGAGCTTACGGTGCGCACGGCGGCGAGGATTTCGCGACGGCGTTCGTCGCCCGTCAGGCGCTTTGCCGCGCTATCGGATGCGGGGACGGCATCGACCACAGAAGTACCTGCTGTGTTGTTGCCCATGTTTTGCCGCCTTTCATCCTCTTTTGCCTGACCGTTCGCCTAACAGTCTTGAATATTGTTGACGGTTCGTCAATACTATTTTTGACACAATGTCAACAATGGCGGGTGAACGGCATGGGGGCATGCCCGGCCTGCAAAAAAGAGGGGCGCTGCGGCCTCGTCGGGCTGCGGCAAGAGAAGGGACAACCATGATTCTCAACGGACCGGGGATTAGTTACACCGAGCCCGACATCGGTTCGGAGTTCGTGCCGCCGCTTCCGGAGCATCCGCGCGAGGCAATCGTCAAGCTGTGCGAGCACTGCACCAACCGTCTGCTGCATCGCGATGAGCTGCTGGGCTACGAGTACTGGTCGTTTGCCGAGGCCGCAACCGACGAGCAGGCCGAAGTGCTCTGCAAGATGAAGATGCGCCGTCCCTATACGCTGCCCGAGATGGTCAAGCTCACCGGCATGCCCGAAGCCGATATCGAGAAGATGCTCGACGACATGAGCTACACGGGTCTGCTTGAGTACAACTGGGAAAACCCCGAGCGCGCCAAGCAGTGGGTGCTGCCCATGCTGGTGCCGGGTTCCGCCGAGTTCCTCAACATGCGCGTGAGCCAGCTCGAGGAGCATCCGGTCTATGCCAAGTTCTTTGAGCAGGCATCCAAGGGACCGCTGTCCAAGGCCACGCCGATGGTGCCGCCCGGAGGCGCCGGTATCGGCATGCATGTCATTCCGGTCGAGAAGGCTATCGACGCCGCGAGTACCTCGGTGCCGATCGAGCATATCGAGCATTGGCTCGACAAATACGATGGCAAATATGCCGCCAGCACCTGCAGTTGCCGCGCGAGCCGTCGCGTGATGGGCGAGGGCTGCGCCGACGACCCCGCCGATTGGTGCATTGCCGTGGGCGATATGGCCGACTATGTGGTTGAGACCGATCGCGGCCATTATGTAACGCGCGACGAGGTTTACGACATCTTGCGCCAGGCCGAGGACAACGGCTTTGTGCACCAGATCACCAATATCGACGGCGAGAACAAGATCTTCGCCATCTGCAACTGCAACGTCAACGTGTGCTATGCCCTGCGCACCTCGCAGCTGTTCAACACGCCCAACCTGTCGCGCTCGGCCTATGTCGCCAAGGTCGAGAAGGACAAGTGCGTGGCCTGCGGTCGCTGCGTTGAGGTGTGCCCGGCCGGTGCCGCCAAGCTGGGCCAAAAGCTCTGCAGCAAAAAGGCCGGCGGACAGGTGCCCGAGTATCCGCGCCAGGAGCTGCCCGACGCCACCAAATGGGATCACACCAAGTGGTCGCCCAACTACCGCAACGACAACCGTATCGAGACGCATGAGTCCGGCACCGCTCCCTGCAAGACGGCCTGCCCCGCGCACGTTGCCGTTCAGGGCTATTTGAAGCTCGCGGCTCAGGGTCGCTATGACGAGGCCCTAGCACTCATTAAGCGCGAGAACCCGCTGCCCGCTATCTGCGGCCGTGTGTGCAACCGCCGCTGTGAGGATGCCTGCACCCGCGGCCGTGTGGATGCCGCCGTGGCTATCGACGAGGTCAAGAAGTTCATCGCCCAGCGCGATCTGGATGCCGCGACCCGCTACGTCCCGCCCGTGGTGACCCCGACGCGTGCCGGCGGCTTCGACCAGAAGATCGCCATCATCGGCGCCGGTCCGGCCGGTCTGTCTTGCGCCTTCTATCTGGCCGAGAAGGGCTACAAGCCCGTCGTGTTCGAGAAGAACGAGCGCCCGGGCGGCATGCTCACCTACGGCATTCCCAGCTTTAAGCTGCAGAAGGACGTCATCGAGGCTGAGGTCGAGGTTATTCGCCTGATGGGTGCCGAGTTCCGCTATGGCGTGGAGGTCGGTCGCGATGTGACGCTCGACGAGCTGCGCGCGCAGGGCTTTAAGGCCTTCTACGTTGCCATTGGCTGCCAGGGCGGCCGCCTTGCCGGCATTCCGGGCGAGGATGCCGAGGACGTGACCGTGGCCGTCGACTTCCTTCGCGAGGTTAACAGCGGCAAGATCGACGCGCTGCCCGGCCGCACCATCGTGGTGGGCGGCGGCAACGTGGCCATCGACGTTGCCCGCAACGCCTGCCGTCTGGGTTCCGAGCACGTTGAGATGTTCTGCCTGGAGAGTGAGGCCCAGATGCCCGCCAGCGAGGAGGAGCGTCGCGAGGCCGTTGAGGACGGCGCTCACATCAGCTGCGGCTGGGGCCCCAAGGAGATTCACCTGGACGAGGCCGGTCGCGTGTGCGGTATCACCTTCAAGCGTTGCACGCGTGTCTTTGACGACGAGGGCCGTTTTGCGCCCGAGTACGACGAGAACGATCTGCGCCGTGTCGATGCCGACCGTGTCGTCATGTCGATTGGCCAGTCCATTGTGTGGGGCGATCTGCTGGCTGACTCCAAGGTGGAGCTCGGCCGCGGCCAGGGCGCCCTTGCCGATCCCCAGACTTACCAGACCGCCGAACCCGACATCTTTGTGGGTGGCGACGTCTACACTGGCCCCAGCTTTGCCATCGACGCTATCGCCGCCGGTCACGAGGCCGCGGTGTCCATCCATCGCTTTGTGCAGCCGGGCTCCACGCTCACCATCGGCCGCAACCAGCGCCGCTACACCGCGCTCGACCGCAACGACGTTGTGCTCGAGAGCTACGACAACGCGAGCCGCGAGGTTGCGCATGTGGACCGCGAACGCGAGAAGGCTGCGCCGTTTAGCGAGTATGTTGAGACCTTTACCGAGGAGCAGGTGCGCGCCGAGACCGCCCGCTGCCTGGGCTGCGGCGCCTCGATCGTCGACCCCAACAAGTGCATCGGCTGCGGCCTGTGCACCACCAAGTGCGCGTTTGACGCTATCCATCTGGATCGCGACCGCCCCGAGTGCTCTACGATGGTCAAATACGAGCAAAAGCTCCCAAGCCTCGGCAAGTATGCTTTAAAGCGTGCAATCAAAATCAAGTTCGGTCGTAAATAGGTAACCATGGCGGGTAAGGGGACGGCGCAGGCTAGACTTCGCCGTCCCCTTGCTTTGAGTTTGCATCGCATCAACCGTTGTTGAAAGGTTTCTACCTTGCATGAATTGGGAATCGTTTATCACATTATTCGTGATGTTGAGAACGTGGCGCGCGCCAATGGCGTGCGTCGCGTTTCGAGCGTGACGTTGCTACTGGGCGAGGTCTCGGGCGTCGTTCCCGACTTGCTGCTCGACGCTTGGCGCTGGGCAGCAGATAAAAAGCCTATCACCGAGGACGCGGAGCTTATCGTGGAGCCCGTCGAGGCCGTGACACATTGCGAGGCGTGCGGCTGCGACTACGCGACGGTCGAGCACGGCAAGACCTGTCCCCAGTGCGGTAGCGGCGAGACCTATTTGCTGCAGGGCCAAGAGGTAATGATCAAACAGATCGAGACCCCCGACGAGGACCCGGCAGACGCTGCTCCTGACGGCCTCTCCGACGCCCCCGATGCCGTCGACGCCGCCAACCCTCTCCACATCGCCTAACATCCAATGACTACATGGGCTAGAGTTCTAAACATATTTGCTTCGGTTAGTCAAGTCATGTCTGTTTAAACAAAATGGTGGCACGCAGACGCATTGGGATCAACCTAAAAGAGGTCTTAACGAACAGTGCACCTTTATATGTCTTTGAAAGCAATCAGCAAATCACGTTTTAGCAGGCAATAAGCTGTAAACCGGCAACGTAATCAATTTGTAACAAACTAAGACGTTTAAACAAATAAACCAACCATTTGCGGATTTAGCTATAATTCCACAAACCAAACAGCTATACTCCTTTCATGTCGTGTAGGAAATACGTAGACAAAAAGGAGGTTATGTGATGGTAAGTATTGTTCTTGCTAGCCACGGGGACTTGGCAGCTGGAATCAAGCAGACGGGCTCGATGGTCTTTGGCGATCAGCCGTCTGTTGCCGTGGTCTCGCTCGAGCCGAGCATGGGCCCCGACGACTTCCGTGCCAAGGTCGAGGAAGCAATCGCTTCCTTCGAAGACCAGGAGCAGGTGCTCTTCCTCGTTGATCTGTGGGGCGGCACGCCGTTCAACCAGATCAGCGGGCTCATCGAGGGCCACGATTCCTGGGCTATCGTCACCGGTGTCAACCTGCCTATGCTCATCGAGGCATATTCGCAGCGCTTTGACGCAAAGAACACTGCACATGCGATCGCAAAACATCTCGTGACTGAGGCTAAGGCTGGCGTGCGTGTCAAGCCCGAGTCTCTGGAGCCCGAGGAGAAGAAGCCGGCTGCGGCCGCCGCTGCTCCTGCAGGCGCCATCCCTCCGGGAACGGTCATCGGCGATGGGCACATCAAGATCGCCCACGTCCGTATCGACACCCGTCTGCTTCATGGTCAGGTGGCCACCACGTGGACCAAGCAGATCAACCCCAACCGCATCATCGTGGTTTCCGACGGCGTTGCTCACGACGAGCTCCGCAAGACCATGATCGAGCAGGCTGCCCCTCCGGGAGTCCATGCCAACGTCGTGCCCATCAAGAAGATGGCCGAGGTCGTCAAGGACACGCGCTTTGGTGACACCAAGGCCATGCTGCTCTTTGAGAACCCGCAGGATCTGCTCAAGGCCATCGAGGCCGGCGTCGACATCAAGGAAGTCAACATCGGTTCCATGGCTCACTCCAAGGGCAAGGTCGTCGTCACCAACGCCGTCGCTATGGGCGATGACGACGTCAAGACTCTCGAGGCCCTCAAGGCCAAGGGCGTCAAGTTCGAGGTCCGCAAGGTTCCTTCGGATTCCTCCGAGGATCTCGACGCCATGTTGAAGAAAGCTAAGGCCGAACTGGCCGCTCAAGCATAGTAAAGGAGGGTCCGATACATGTCTGCAATCACTATTCTGCTTGTTGCGATTGTCGCGTTGCTTGCCGGTATGGAAGGCATTCTGGATGAGTTCCAGTTCCATCAGCCGCTCGTGGCATGCACGCTTATCGGTCTCGTAACCGGTCACCTTCAGGAGGGCATCCTCCTGGGCGGTTCGCTCCAGATGATGGCCCTTGGCTGGGCTAACGTCGGCGCCGCTGTCGCGCCTGACGCCGCTCTGGCCTCGGTCGCTTCTTCGATCATCATGGTGCTCGCCCTCAACGGTGGCGCCACCGATTCGGCCAAGGCCGTTACCACCGCTATCGCCGTCGCCGTCCCGCTGTCGGTCGCTGGTCTGTTCCTGACCATGATCTGCCGTACCATTGCTACCGCTATCGCTCACGCCATGGACGGTTGCGCCGAGAAGGGCGACTTCTCCGGCATCGAGCGCTGGCAGTATGCTGCCATCCTCATGCAGGGCCTTCGTATCGCCATCCCGGCAGTGCTTCTGTGCGTCATCCCGGCCGAGGCCGTTACCAACGCGCTTAACGCTATGCCCGACTGGCTGTCCGGCGGCATGGCTGTCGGCGGCGGCATGGTCGCTTCCGTCGGTTACGCCATGGTCATCAACATGATGGCCACCAAGGAGACCTGGCCGTTCTTCGTCCTCGGCTTTGTCCTTGCTGCCATCCCTCAGCTCACGCTGATCGCCCTTGGTCTCATCGGCATCTCCCTTGCCCTCATCTACCTTGGCCTTAAGGATCTGGCCAAGCAGGGTGGCGGCATGGGCGGTGGCTCCGGCGACCCGCTCGGCGACATTCTGAACGATTACGAGTAGGAGGGGAGTGATACATATGGCAGAGAACAAGATTCAGCTCACCAAGGCTGACCGCAAGAAGGTTTGCTTCCGTCATCAGTTCCTTCAGGGCTCGTGGAACTACGAGCGTATGCAGAACGGCGGCTGGTGCTTCGCAATGATCCCTGCGATCAAGAAGCTCTACACCAGCAAGGATGACCAGATTGCCGCTCTTAAGCGCCACCTGGAGTTCTATAACACCCACCCCTATGTTTCCGCCCCCGTCATTGGCGTTACCCTCGCTCTCGAGGAGGAGCGCGCCAACGGTGCCCCGATTGACGACGTCGCCATTCAGGGCGTCAAGGTCGGTATGATGGGCCCGCTCGCCGGCGTCGGCGACCCCGTCTTCTGGTTCACCCTTCGCCCGATTCTGGGCGCTCTGGGCGCTTCCCTGGCCATGTCCGGCAGCATCGTCGGTCCGCTGCTGTTCTTCTTCGCGTGGAACATCATCCGTTACGCCTTCCTGTGGTACACGCAGGAGTTTGGCTACAAGGTCGGCTCCTCCATCGCCAAGGACCTCTCCGGCGGTCTGATGGGCAAGGTCACCGAGGGTGCTTCCATCCTGGGTATGTTCATCATCGGCGCCCTGGTCGAGCGCTGGGTGTCCATCTCCTTCACCCCGGTCGTCTCCAAGGTCACGCAGTCTGCTGGCGCCTTTATCGACTGGGCTAACCTGCCCTCCGGTTCTGAGGGTGTCAAGGAAGCACTGACGATGTATAACTCCATCGGTGCTAACGCTCTTGATCAGGTGAAGGTCACCACGCTTCAGGCCAACCTCGATCAGCTCATCCCCGGCCTTGCCGCCGTGTGCCTGACCCTGCTGGTCTGCAAGCTCCTCAAGAAGAAGGTCAGCCCGATCGTCATCATCCTGGCTCTCTTCGCCATCGGCATCATCGGTCGAGTCTGCGGCTTCATGTAAGCACGCTTCGGCTTAAGACCGAGAGTAGCTAGACAAGGGCTTTTGAGCCATTGAAACGGACCGCACCCGGTGGGTACACTGGATGCGGTCCGATTGTTTTATTTGGAGGGCGAGGCGCGCATGGCGCAATCTCAGAACAGCACGGTCGATCTGGCAACGCCGGCGACCTGCCTCATGGGGCTTACCAGCCACGGTAACGTGATGGTGGGAAACAAGGCGTTTGAGTACTATAACGAGCGCAATCCCGAGGATTATATCCAAATCCCGTGGGACGAGGTCGACTATATTGCCGCCGAGGTTTTGCGCGGCACCAAGAAGATTACGCGTTTTGCCATCTTCACCAAGGACAACGGTCACTTTACGTTTTCGACGCGCGATGACAAAGAGACGCTTCGTGCTGTTCGCAAGTACGTCGACGAGGATAAGCTCGTGCGTTCGCCCGACTTTATCGATGTGACGGCCAAGGGCGCCAAGAGCATCCCCTCCGTCATCAAAAACCTCTTCCACAAAGGCGACTAGTCGTCTGCGATAGATGGCGGAAAATGCATCCCGGAATTCGTTCTCATTCCGGGATGCATTTTCCTTTTGAGCGCCAGTTGGGAAAGCTTGTCCCATTTTTTAGCCGAATACCGGGATGGAATTTCCCTTACATGTGGTTAGAGGAAACCCCATCCCATTATTTTGCGTTATTCTGGGTTATAATTTTCCGTTATTGAGAAGGCTCTACGGCGATAATTCGCTGCAGAGCCTTCTTGATGAGTGGCCATGCGCTACATGGCCAAGGGGCAAATCTGCTACACTAGTACAACATGCCTCCGTAGCTCAGGGGATAGAGCACCGCTCTCCTAAAGCGGGTGTCGACGGTTCGAATCCGCCCGGGGGCACCAGGGAATATGACGGCGTCGCGGGAGCGGCGCCGTTTCTGGTTTGCGGGGGCCGCCGGCGGATTCGGGCCGTCGACACCCGCGTCACCAATTGCGTCTAGAGCCCTCCGGTAGAGTGTCCAAGCCCTAAAGCCCAGTTGATGCTACGGGGTTTAGAGGCGGACTGAAGCAAGGGGAAGACATGTCCGCTCGGGGTGATAGACTAACGCTGTGGTAAATACAGGACAGTTTGACCGTTTTTCAACCAAGATAGGCGTCCCATGCAACTAAATGCAGCTGATATAGCGCAAAAGAGAATTGACCTCGGCCTCACCCAAAAGGAGTTCGCCGCCGCCCTTGGTATGGGCTCGTCTGGCGAACGCACCGTTCGGCGCTGGGAGTCTGGGGATACTAGTCCAACGGCGGCTGAATGCGCCTTTATCGCATCGCTCGATGCGGGGGCTCCATTTGACCAAGGGGAGCGCAGCGACGCGCCTTTTACCTTCTGCGATCTCTTCGCGGGCATCGGCGGTATACGAATGCCGTTCCAAGAGCTTGGCGGTAGGTGCGTCTTCTCTTGCGAGTGGGATAAGTTCGCCCAGAAAACCTACCGGATGAACTATGGAGAGACCCCGGCGGGCGACATCCGTCAGGTCGCATCAAACGATATACCGGACTTCGATGTCCTGCTCGCAGGCTTTCCTTGTCAGCCATTCTCCCTTGCAGGCGTTTCGAAGAAGCAATCTTTGGGGAGACCCACCGGCTTTGAGGATAAAACGCAGGGAACCCTCTTTTTCGAGGTCGCTCGCATCATACGCGACAAGCGCCCGAAGGCCTTCTTGCTTGAGAACGTTAAGAACCTTACGAGTCACGACGGCGGGAAGACCTTCAAGGTCATACGACAGACGCTTGAGGAGGACCTTGGATACCATATTTTCTGGAAAGTGCTTGATTCAAAAAACTGGACGTGCCAGCACAGGGAGCGCATCTACATCGTGGGGTTCAGGGAGGAAGTTCCCTTCTCGTGGGATGACCTTGAGGTGCCGGGACCGGGACATACGCTAGGGGAAATCCTCGAAGAGCAACCAAACGAACGCTACACCATTTCGGATAAGCTATGGGCCTATCTGCGCGCCTATCGCGAAAAGCATGAGGCGGCGGGCCACGGCTTTGGATACTCGATGGTCGGCCCAGAGGACACGACAAGGACGCTTTCCGCCCGGTACCACAAGGATGGCAGCGAGATTCTGGTCGGGCAGGAAGGAAAAAACCCTCGTAAACTCACTCCCCGCGAATGCGCGCGCCTGCAAGGATTTCCCGATGAGTTCATCATCCCGGTGTCGGATACTCAGGCATACAAGCAGTTCGGCAACTCCGTGACCGTGCCGGTCGTGCGCTCGGTCGCGAAGTTGATGATGGAGGTGTTCTAGGATGGACTATGGAGTACTTGGCGCGTATTTTGACGGTGCTGTCGCGAAAACCCTCGCGGGCGTTGACATCATGGGGGCCAATGAAAGCCACCAGCACGAATTCAACGGCGTGGGGCCTTTGCGCGCGCTTTTCGGAGACGATGACATAAAGGGGATGCGAACTACCTTCGCATATCTCGATGATGGTGCAGACCCTATATTCGACCATGGTTATACCACTTGGTACGACGCCCGCAGGAAGCATCCAACTAGAACTGAGTATAGGCTCTACTACAACGATAATGCTGCCATGGGCATGGCCCGTCCGGGCGACCTCATGGTTTTGGCCCTACACGAAGCCAAGGAGGTCGTAATCCTATTTGCCCGAGCGGGGAGTACGGCGGAATCTCAAGTTCGCTGGCTCTTCGCGCTCGACGGGGTTGGCGAGAAGGGTTTTACGCCCTCTGCTCGGGAGGATACGCGCATCACGTCGATCGCCGCAAGGATTTTGGAGTCCATCGGCATCGAAGTTAGCATGCCGATCGCAGCGGAGAACTTCCTCGACGGTATGATCGAGAAATTCGGCGAGTCCTTCCCCAAAGGGGCAGACTTCTCAGCCTACTCAGCTTCCACCCTTGGAAAGCTCGATTGGACGGGCGACCCGGATGGCTGCTTGGTCGCTTGTTACGAACGCGAAGAGATGCTGTTCCGCGTCTTCGAGCGGCATCTCTTGGAGCGCGACCTCGCGCCATACCTTGGCTCGGCGCTTGATGTTGATGGCGTGCTGCGCACCACTATGTCGGCCTTCCAGCGCCGCAAGTCCCGTGCGGGGACGGCGTTCGAGAATCAACTCTCGATGCTATTCGATGCTAGGGGCATACGCTACTCGGCGCAGAAATACACCGAGGGCAAATCAAAGCCGGATTTCATCTTTCCCTCTATTGACGATTACCACGACCCCAAGTTCCCTGTCGCTCGACTGACGATGCTCGGTGCCAAGACAACCATCAAGGAGCGTTGGCGTCAGGTGCTTGATGAGGCTGACAGAATCGAGGACAAGCATCTTGTAACACTTGAGCCCGCCGTAAGTGAGGATTACACACGAGCTATGGCTAAGGACAGGCTCAGCCTCGTTGTGCCCTCATCGCTGTTCGAAACCTACACGCCCGCGCAAAGGGAATGGCTCATGAGCGTCAACGACTTCTGCAGGCTGGTAGAAGCCCGACAGCACGAGTAGAACCACGAGACGTTTTTTAGAAATGAGGCCGGAGACCAGTTGAGTCTCCGGTCTTCTTTTTTCACTCGCAACAGATTCGTCGATCACGAGGTGGGATTTGTATTTGGACTGCGCAAACTCTTGGGCAAGGGTGCTTTTTCCAACGCGGCGGGCCCCCTCGAGCATGATGGCTCGGGATCCATTGCTCGCTTTCCAATCGAGGAGTTTATTGTAGGCCGTACGTCTGAATACTGACATGATTGCCCAATCTAGCTGCTGTATACACGAAATGGGAAGTGCGGGTACCGCTGGAGCTTGTTGGGATAGATGGAACGCATGTGTTGCGTCGCTCAGGTATGCTCATATGTGCCTAGAGTTTCACATGCCGAGAAAGGTTGATGGCTGCCATATCCACATACCAAAACACGGAGCGCTCAGCGCCGTCGACACCCGCGTCACCAATTTCCCCGCGGGGGGGGGAGTTTTCGAATCCGCCCGGGGGCACCAGGGAATATGACGGCGTCGCGTGAGCGGCGCCGTTTTTGGTTAGTGGGGGCCGACGGCAGATTCGGGCCGTCGACGCTCGCGTCACCAATCGCGTCATTCGAATCGGCGCTGGGAATTCAGTGCTTTTCCTCATGCAAGTATCTTCCATCTTGCGTCGCCGTCAGCCGTGAGCGGTCGATTTTTACCGATAAACGGCAAATTAATTCAGAAAAAATCAGGTAATTTCAAGAATGGTCAAACTTGATTAACAGCAAAACCACAAGGTAGATGGCTTTATACGGTGAAAAACTCTGACACAATGAGAAAAAGAGTGAAAAATACTGATTGAAAATGAACTTATGTGGCAGTAATATACATGTCACAGGGTAAGCCCCGGCGCGCAGGCGGCGGCCCTTATCGAATTACGGATATAGATCAGGTGCTCGAACGGGCAGAAACGATCAAGGACGAAGGTAAAGGACGTAGAAGCATGAAGCTTGCAACTCGTATCAACTCCTATTTTCGCGATGGCGACAAGAATCTTGATCGCGTGTTCGCGGAGTTCCAGAGCGTGGGCCTCACGCACGTCGACCTCAACTACCCCGAGCACTGCACAGGTGTCACGGCTGAGGACATGGCCGCCAAGCTCGCAGCTCACGACCTGCAGCTGAACGGCTGCGCGCTGCGCTTCCGCAACGCCTTCCTCAACGGTGACCTGGGCAATGCCGATGATGCCCTTGCTGCGGAAGCCCTTGAGCTCTGCTACGAGGCGTGCGACTACTGCCGCACTGCCGGTGGCAACACGGTGACCATCTGGCTCGGCCACGACGGCTTTGACTACAGCTTCCAGATCGCCTACGCTCGCGTCTTCGACCAGCTCGTAGCCGCATTCCAGAAGGTTTGCGACTACGCGCCCGACCTCAAGATCTCGATTGAGTACAAACCCTACGAGGAGCGCGCGTACGCGTTCATCGACTCCATGGGTATGACCGGCATGATTCTCAACGCTGCAGACCGCCCGAACCTGGGCGTCACGCTGGATTACTGCCACATGCTCATGAAGCACGAGAACCCTGCCATGGCCGCCGACCTGTTCGGCCGCGAGGGCAAGCTCTACGGCATTCACCTAAACGACGGCAACGGTCGCTTCGACGATGGCCTTATGATTGGTACGTCCACGCCGGTGAAGACCCTCGAGTTCCTCTACTACGTGAAGAAGCACGGTTACGACAGCGCAATCTACTTCGACACGTTCCCGGTCATCGAGCTCGCTGCCGGCGAGGCTGCACAGAACGACCAGATGATCCATCTGCTCAACGACGCCATCGAGGCCGTAAGCATGGAGAAGATCCAATCCGTTATCGATGCAAACGACGCGATTAAGGCAGCCGAGCTTGTCCGCGAGCTCTTCTGCGCAATGGGGAGGTAACCAATGAAACGCGACTGGAACGCGATGGCTCAGGGGATTCTGGACGCCGTCGGTGGTCCCGAGAACATCTCGGGCATGACGCACTGCGCGATGCGCCTGCGCCTCAATCTCAAAGACGACGCGGCTTGCGACGACGCTGCGGTCAAGGAAGTCGAAGGCGTTGTGAACACGCTGAACAAGGCCGGTCAGTACCAGGTCCTCATCGGCACTGAGGTCCCGAAGCTGTACGAGAAGTTTGAGCCGCTGGTCAAGGGTTCGGGCGTGGAAATCTCCGCTGCTACCAAGGACGAGGGCGAGAGCATCGTCAGCCAGGTCTTCTCCGCGATCTCCGGCATCTTTGCCCCGCTGCTGCCCGCCATGGCCGGCTCCGGTATCCTGCGCGGCTTCGTTATCCTGGCCGCCCAGCTCGGCATCATCGCTGAGGGCACGGGTACCTACACCATCCTGTACACCCTGGCCATGAGCGTGTTCTACTTCCTGCCCGTGCTGCTCGGCTTCTCCGCCGGCAAGCGCTTCGGCGCGAGCCCGTACCTGTCGGCGCTGCTCGGCGCGTGCCTGCTCTACCCGGACTTCATCGCCCTCATGGGCGACGCGGGCAACGGCGCCATGACGGACTTCTTCGGCATCCCCGTGGTTCTCATGAACTACAACTCCACGGTTATCCCTGCCATCTTGTCTGTCTGGGTCTACTCGTACCTGTACAAGTGGCTCGATGAGCACGTTTCCGAGATGCTCAAGCTCGTCGTGCTGCCCGCCATCTCCCTGATCGTTATGGTTCCGCTCACCATGCTCGTCATCGGTCCCCTGGGCGTCTACGCTGGTGAGGCCATCGCCTTCGTGGTCAACTGGCTGATCGAGCGCAGCTCCGTGTTCGCCGGCGTGCTGGTTGGCGGCGGCTGGTCCGTGCTGGTGTCCATGGGCATCCACTGGGCCGTGAACCCCATCATGATCAACAACATCGCTCAGAACGGCTTCGACTACATCTGCCCCTTCACCTTCGCCTGCAACTTCGCCGTTATCGGCTGCGCCTTCGGCGTGTTCCTCAAGGCCCGCGACCAGAAGCTCAAGAGCTTCGCGATGACCGGTGTCGTATCGATCGCCCTGTCCGCCATCATCGAGCCCACGCTGTTCGGTATGCTCGTGAAGAACAAGAAGGTCTGGCTTGCGCAGA
The DNA here is from genome assembly GCA_900549215.1 of uncultured Collinsella sp. Taxonomy (GTDB): domain Bacteria; phylum Actinomycetota; class Coriobacteriia; order Coriobacteriales; family Coriobacteriaceae; genus Collinsella. The sequence continues at coordinate 9,681 of URNJ01000001.1, read as the reverse complement.
TCATCGGCGGTGCCGTCGGCGGCGCGTTCCTCGGTATCATGAAGGTCGTCACCACTGCGTTCACCTTCGGTTCCGTCACTACGTTCCCGGCTTTCGTGAGTTCCGACCCCATGAACTTCGCTTGGGCTATGGTCGGCATGCTCATTTCCGCCGTCGTGGCCGGTGTTCTTGCCTTCGCCTTCACCGGCAAGGAGGATCAGCTCGCCTAAGAGCCCCGGATGCGCCGCCTCTCCTAGGGTCGTTCTCTTCGCTTGAAGAGCGTCGCGCTTACGCGAGGTGTGTCAACCTCGTTCAAATTGTGAACGAGAGGGTAGGTCAATCGATTAAGCGGTCGTCATCGCAACAGGTGGCGGCCGCTATTCTGCTTGTGCGTTACACTTTTCGAAAAGAAATGAACGAGCGTGAAGCAGAGTGGTTTGGAGAGGTTCCCAATATGATTCCGTATGAGCGCCAGGAGCGAATTGTAGAGTGCCTGCAGAAGTCGGGCCTCGCGAGGATTTCCGAGCTGCAGGAGGAGCTGCCGGGCGTCTCTATTTCGACGCTACGTCGCGACCTCAAGGAGCTGGAGGCGCTTGGCAAGGTTGAGCATCTTTCGGGCGGCGCGGTGAGGCTCCTCTCGGCTGTCCACGAGGTGAGTATCTCGACGCGTTCGGGCCTACACGGGAGTGAGAAGGAACAGATTGCCCAAGTCGCCTTGCGTTTTGTTGAGGACGGGGACACGCTCTACTTGGACTCGGGTTCCACCTGCACGGCGCTGCTGCGTCTGCTGCTCGACCGCGACGTGACAATTTACACGACGGATGCCTCGGCGTGCCTGATTAAGAGCGAGACGCGCGCCCAGCTCATCGTGGTGGGTGGCGAGTTCAACTATGTGAACTCCTCGTTCTGCGGTTCTATGACCGAATCGATCCTGCGCGATCTGTACTTCGATAAGGCGTTTATCGGGACCAACGCGATTGACGAGGACCGCGGCGTCATGACGCCCTCCTACGTTGAGGCGGCGAAGAAGCGCATCGTGCGCGAGAATTCGAATAAGGCGTACGTGCTGTGCGACAGCTCGAAGTTCCATCAGTTCTCGAATGTTCGCGCGTTTGGGTTCGATGGTGTGTCGATTATCGCGGAGTCCTATGACGAGAAGATCGCCCAGTGCGCGCGCCTGATCACGCCTGGAGCGTAGGGGGTCCGGGCTCAGGTCTGCGGATTGCGGCCCCTGGCTGCTGCTGTCCGCGTAGCGGGATTTCTTCCTAGGGAATACGACAGCGTTTCGTGGTGCGGGCTCCTGCATGATACCAGCTAGATAGCCAAATATGGCAACGTTGTGAATCTGGAAAAGCCTGCAGGTTAACAACGTGGTTAAACGATTAATCAGCCAGACTGTAGATAAAGGTTAAACGATTAATTACCACCGAGTAGATAATCACCGAGCAGATAAGGAGTTCACTATGCTGCTCTGCCCCAGTCTCATGTGCGCCGACTACGGCAATCTGCGTGCGACCGTCGAGGATCTCGACGCCGCCGGCATCGACATCTTCCATTGCGACGTGATGGACGGCAGTTTCGTTCCCAATTTCGCCATGGGTCTCGAAGACATCAAGGCCGTGCGAGCTGCCACCAACAAGCTCGTCGACGTGCACCTTATGGTCGAGAATCCTGCCAGCAAGGTTGAACTTTTCGCCTCCGCCGGCGCGGACATCATCTATATCCATCCGGAGTCCGAGCGTTACGTGGTCAAGACACTCGCCGCGATTAAGTCCCTCGGCAAGAGCGCCGGTATCGCCGTGAACCCCGACACCTCTATCTCCGAGATCGAGGAGATGTTGAACCTCTGCGATTACGTGATGGTCATGACGGTGAATCCGGGTTTTGCCGGTCAGAGCTTTATCGAGTTCACGAACGACAAGGTGCGTCGCCTTGCCGCGCTGAAGGAGCGCTTTGGCTTCAAGCTCATGATCGACGGCGCCTGCTCGCCCGAGCGCGTGCGCGACCTGTCCGCCATTGGCGCGGACGGATTTATCCTGGGCACCAGTGCGCTGTTTGGCAAGGACGCTGGTTACGAGGAGTGTCTGCGCCGTTTGCGCGCCGGCGAGGTGTATTAGAAGCGGAACGGCGAATTAGGACGGATTGAGCGCGCGGCATGCGCGAATGGTTCTTATGGAAAGGGGTCTCTTTTGAAGATCGGTATTGGAAACGACCACGTCGCAGTCGAGTACAAGGAAGCCATCACGGCGTATATCCAGGAGAAGTACGGCTACGAAGTCGTGAACTTCGGTACGGACAGCACCGAGCGCTTTGACTATCCCATCGCGGGTGAGGCCGTGGCGGACGCTGTCATGTCCGGCGAGGTTGATCGCGGTATCGTTATCTGCGGTACGGGTGTGGGCATCTCGCTTGCCGCCAACAAGGTGCGCGGTATCCGTTGCTGCACCTGCTCTGAGCCGTATTCCGCTCGCCTGTCGCGCGAGCACAACAACACCAACATGCTCGCATTTGGTGCTCGTGTGGTAGGCATCGAGCTGGCCAAAATGATTGTCGACGCCTGGCTCACCGGCGAGTTCGAGGGCGGCCGTCACCAGCGACGCATCGATATGATTCGCCAGATCGAGGCTCGTCAGCTCGTACGTGCGGAGGAAGCACGCGGCTGGTAGCGGAAAAGCCCGTCACCCGTGTGGTGGCGGGCTTTTTGCATGTCGCGCGTGGGATAGAGCACATGCGAGAGAAAAACGCGGCTATTCGCTGCCCGCTGTCTAGCTGCTCGCGCGTTGCACGAGCTTAACGGGGACAAGCGTCTCCATCTCGGGCTCTTCGCCGCGCAGCAGGGCGAGCAGGGCCTGACATCCCTCGTGCGCGAGGCGCTCGGGGAAGCGGCGGATGGTGCTGATTTGCGGCGTCGGAAGCTGCGCGTAAACGGAATCGTCGAAGCCGATGAGACGGACGTCTTCGGGTACGCGCTTGCCGGCGGCAACGAGCGCACGCAGCGCGCCCACGGCTGCGTGGTCGCTATGGGCGAAGACGCCGTCGACGGGGTAGCCCGTGGAGAGGAAGTCGGTCACGAGCTCTTCCGACTCGATGATGCTCGGCTGCTTACCCGAGACAAACAGCTGGTAGTCGCGGCGTAGCGGCATTCCGTGCGCGGCGAGCGCCCGCTCGTAGCCCATCTGGCGCTCGTTGCCGGGGTAGTTGGCGGTAAAACTCGAGATGCTCAGGATGTCCTTGCAGCCGCGCTCGATGAGGTGCTCGGTCGCCATGTAGCCACCGCCGATGTTGTCGGAGCCCACGTGTGGGAAACCGAGGTCGTTTTCGGGCGCACGGTCGATGCAGACCACGGGGATTCCGTGGGGGACGAACTCGCCGTCGAGCCTGCGCAGGCCGGAGATACAGATGATACCGTCGGCCTGCTTGCTTGCCAGCGTGCGGAAGTAGTCACGCTCGCGGGCGGGGTCATTGGCGCTGTTGCAAACAAAGACCGAGTAGTCCTCGGTTGCCAGCTCGCGCTCCACATGCAGGGCGATCTTGGAAAAGAAGTCGTTGGAGATGTCCGGCACGATCATGCCGATGGTCCGGGACTGGGCCATACGGAGGCTCTTCGCCGCCATGTTCGTGACGTAGCCGTATTCCTTTAGGGCGGCTTCCACGCGTTTGCGGGTGTCTTCGGAAAAACGGCCGCTGCCGTTGATGACGTGGGAGACCGTGGCAACGGATACGCCGGCCGCGACGGCAATCTGGCGCATGGATGGGCGCTTGCCTGGTGTGGGCATGGGGCCTCCTGCTGCTTTCGGGTGGTTAACAGATTAACCGAGATTGTAGCGCATGCGCGATGCCGTAATGGGTCGCTTCGAAGTCGTTTTGTCGCGCTCGGTCTGCACCTTGGATAAGAAGGAGTTCGTCGAGCACTCCGATCCGGAGCGCACGCGCGCCAACATCCCGCTGTTCCAGCAGGGCATCATGATACAGCAGCTCAACTCCGAGAAGCTCGTGGTCGAGACCATGGTGAAGTTCTGCGGCTAGTAATTACTGCATTACATATTCTGTTGTCACCTGGGAGGCTTGTTTTTGCGGGCCTCTTTGTGTTGCTATGGAGCCCTGGCCTGTCGATAAACAAAGCGCCCGCTTGCCGGGGAGCAAGCGGGCGCCTGTGAGCGAATATGTTTGCGGCGAAAGCCGTAATGAGCGGTGAGGTGGCGACTAGTTGGTCGTACCGGAATCGTCGCCCGTGCCCGTGCCCGAGCCCGAGCCCGAGCCCGAACCAGAAAGTGCGACCGTCAGTGTAATCGTGCTGTCGGTGGACTGCTTGCCGGTGGGGGAGACGCCTGTAACGGTGGCATCCTCGTTACCGCTTACGGGATTGCCGTTCTGGTCACAGAAGCCAATGTTATAGAAACCGGCGTTGTTGAGCGCGGTGACGGCGGCGGATATGCTCTTGCCGTACAGGTTGCCCGGAACACTGGCCTTGCCGGACTTCTTGGCAATGACGACGGTAATCGTGGCGCCGGGCTTCTGCTTGCCGCTGGGGTTCCAGCTGATCACGGTGCCCTCGGTAACCGAGTCGTTCTCCTGGTAGCTCACGTCGACGCCAAAGCCTGCCATATCGAGGGCGTTGCGTGCTTGGGCCTCGGTCATGTCGGTCAGGTCGGGGACGGACGTGGTATCCGGGCCGCTCGAGACCTTGTACGAGATGGTCGTGCCCTTCGCGACTTCCTTACCGGCTTCGGTGCCCTGCTCAAAGACCTGGCCCTCATCAGCCTCGTTGGCCTCCTCGGAGGCGTTGCCCTTCAGGCCAACGCTTGCCAGTGCGGCTTCTGCTTGGTCCTTGGTCAGGCCGACAAGTTTGGGAACCTCAACCTTTTCGGAGGGCTTGGGGCCCTTGGAGATTACCAGGTTCACCTTGGTGCCCTTGGTCTTCTTGGTGTTGCCGTTGGGCGTCTGCTCGGCGACCTTGCCCTCGTCGACATCGTCGTTGTAGCTTTGGTCGATGGTGCCGACCTCGAGGCCGGCTTCCTTGATCAGCTCGACGGCGGTCTGCTGGTTCTTGCCCAGCACGTCGGGCACGGTGACCTGCTCGCCGCCAAAGAGTCCTGTGGCAAAGGCCACCACGATGCCGATGACGGCAACCGCTGCCACCACGGCGGCGATGATCTTGTTCTTGTTGGATTTGGGCTTTTCGACTTCGTAGGAGCCGGTGGAGCCCGAAACCGAGCTACGGGCGGTATTTTGGCCGCTCACGCCCGAGACGGGACGCACCATGGCGCGCGTCTGATCGGAAAGCTCGCGAGTCTTGGTGGCGCCCAGCTCACCGGGGGCACCGATGATGCGCGTGGGCTCCGAGACGTTGACGGCACGGCCCGACAGGTAGCTGTTGAGCACCTGACGCAGCTCGTCGGCGGTCTGGAAGCGGTTTGCCGGGTCCTTCTCCATGCACTTGAGGATGATGCGCTCAAGGTCGGCGTCGACACCGGAGTTGATCTGGCTCGGCGGAATAGGCAGCTCGTTGACCTGCTTGAGTGCGACCGAGATAGCGTCGTCACCGTCAAAGGGAACGCGGCCGGTGGCGCACTCGTACATCACGACGCCCAGCGAGTAGATATCCGAGGTGGGGCCGAGGTCCTGACCACGGGTCTGCTCGGGGCTGACGTAGTGGGCGGTTCCCAGCACGTTGTTGTCTTGCGTGAGGTGGCTGTTCTTGGCGCGCGCGATGCCAAAGTCCATCACCTTGATGTTGCCGTCGGGCAGCACCATGATGTTCTGCGGCTTAATGTCGCGGTGGATGATCTCGTGCTTGTGGGCGACCGAAAGCGCGGAGCTGATCTGCGAGCCGATCTGGGCGACCTTCTTGGGGTCGAGGGCGCCGTGGCTCTTGATGCCGCTCTTAAGGTCGGTGCCGCGCAGGTACTCCATGACGATGTAATAGGTGTCGCCGTCCTTGCCCCAATCGTAGACGCCCACGATATAGGGGGAGGAGAGGCCGGCTGCTGCCTGGGCCTCCTGCTTAAAGCGTGCAGCGAAGGTCGCGTCGCCAGCATACTGCGGCAGCATGATCTTGACGGCTACCGTGCGGTCGAGAACCTGGTCCTGTGCACGGTAGACGGTCGCCATGCCGCCTGTTCCCACCTTATCCTTGAGGAGGTATCTTCCCCCGAGGACCCTCTGTTCCATTCCTGCTCCTAACATAACTATTCGCTCAACGATGTGTGTAGTACCTACGATGTGGCCGCTGGGGCCGTGTGACGCGTTGCCGCTAACCCTTAGGCCGCGGCGCGCCTCGGGTGTCCGATTCGATCATGGGCATCACGCTCCCTGTGCGGCAAGCGCCGCGGTCAGGACGATACCGGCGATCTTAGCGGCCTTGACGTCATGCTTGTCGAAATCCTCCAAGGCCACCGAGATGGCGACCGTGGGTGAATCGTAAGGTGCAAAGCCAACGAACATCGAGTTGACGTTGGTGCCGCCAGTCTCGGCCGAGCCGGTCTTGCCGGCGACCTTGACGCCGGGGATTTGTGCATCGGTGCCGGTGCCGGACTGGACGACGGCAAGCATGGCCTGCTTGACCTGGTCGGCCGTGGCGGAGCTGACGGCCTGACCAAGCGAGCGGGACTGCGTGGTCTTGACCACGGTTCCGTCCGGGGCGAGTACCTGGGCTACAAAGTACGGGTCCATGACCACGCCGCTGTTAGCGATGGCGGCGGCAATCACGGCGTTTTGCATGACGGTGGTCTGCGGGCCGGGCGTATGGTCCATGCCGACAGGCTGGCCGGCGCCGGCCCAGGCGGTCTCCCACTCGGTCATGAGCGACGGGTCGGCCATGATGGAGGCCGCGGAGGTCAGGTCTTGGCCGAGCTTTTGGCCGTAGCCAAAGGCGTTGGCAAACTGTACGAGCGTGTTTGCGCCAACTTCGTTTGCCACCTGGCCAAAGACGACGTTGGAGGACACGGCAAAGGCCTGCTGCAGGCTGATGGTGCCGTAGCTCTCGTTGGCATAGTTGGTGACCGGTGCGTTGCCGATGTCCATGGAGCCGGGCGCCTGGTAGGTGCTGGTAAGGCTGGCGGTACCGGTCTCGAGTGCCGCGGAAAGCGTAACGACCTTAAACGTTGAGCCCGGCGTGTACAGCGCGTCCATGGCGCGATTGTACATGGAGCCGTCCTCGCCGCCGCCCGTCTGCAGCAGGGCATCGATGTTGGTGTTGTCGTAGGTGGGCGAGCTGGCACATGCAAGCACCGCGCCGGTACGCGGGTCGATGACCACTACAGCGCCCTTAAAGCCCTTGAGCGCCTGCTCAGCAGCCGTCTGGATGCGCGAGTCGATGGTGAGCTTGGCGGTGTTGCCCGGCTGGGTCTGGCCCGCGAGCGACGCGATGGCGTTGTTCCAGCTGGAGTAGTCCTTAGAGCCGGTGAGCGTGTCGTTCATGACGCTCTCGATGGCGGTGGTGCCATACTGCTGGCTCACGTAGCCAACCACGTGCGCTGCCAGGTTACCGTTGGGGTAGGAGCGTACGTAGGTGCCGTCCTCCTGCAGCGACTCGGCCAGCGTCACGCCGTCGGACGTGATGATGGAACCGCGCTGGATGTACTTGGAGCGGGCGATGGTGTGGTTGTTGGTCGGCATGTCCTGATAGTCCTTGGCCTTGATGACCTGGACATAGGTGAGGTTGCCGATAAGGATGGCGAACAGCGCCGTAAAGGCGAACACCGCACGGGTTAGACGGTTGGCGAGCGCCACGCGGCCGAGTACACCGGATTCAGGCGTGTCGAGCAGGCGACGGCGCATGCGCGAGCCGACGGAATGGCTGCCGTAGGAAGACGAGGTGGCAAAGCGCGTGCCCGTCGGGGCGGCGGCAGATGCGACCTGATCATCGGTGATGGCGGCCATGGTGCCGGTGCCGGTAAGCTCGGCCTCGCGTCCGGTCGCCTCGTCACCGGCGCGCAGCAGGAGCGCGACGATGATAAAGCTCGCCAGCAGAGAGGAGCCGCCCTGGCTCATAAAGGGCAGGGTGACGCCGGTCAGCGGGATCAGGCGGGTTACGCCGCCAACGATCAAGAAGGCCTGGAAGCTGATGGCTGCCGTAAGACCGGTGGCGCTAAAGGCGGCAAGGTCGGACTTTGCGCGGGCAGCTGTGGTCAGGCCGCGAACGGCAAAGAGCATAAACAGGATGAGCACGGCGCCGCCGCCCAAAAGGCCCATCTCCTCGCCGATAGCCGAGAAGATAAAGTCGGACTCGACGACAGGGATGTTGTTGGCCATGCCGTTGCCGATGCCAACACCGACCAGACCGCCATCGGCAAGCGAGAAGAGCGACTGGACGATCTGGTAGCCCTGGCCCTGGGCATCCTTAAACGGATCGAGCCAAACCTGGAAACGCACCTGAACGTGAGACAGGAACTTGTAGGCGCCCACGGCTCCAACGGCCAGCAGCGCAAGGCCGATAACGACATACGAAAAGCGCCCCGTGGCAACGTAGAGCATCAGCAAGAAGATGGTGTAGAACAGCACGGCCGAACCCAGATCGCGTTCGAAGACGACGACGAGCAGGCACACACCCCACACGGCAAACAGCGGCAGCAGCAGTCGCAGGCGAGGGATCTTAAAGCCCAGGATCTTGCGGTTGGAGATGGAGAGCAGCTCGCGGTTCTCGGCCAGGTACCCGGCCAGGAACAGCACGATAAAGACCTTGGCGAACTCGCCGGGCTGGATGGTAAAGCCCGCGATGCGAATCCACAGCTTGGAGCCCGAGATCGTGGTGCCGATAAAGATAGGCAGCATCAGCAGAATGATGCCGATGATGCCAAAGGTGTACTTGTAGCGCATGACCACGTCGAGGTTCTTAACCAACGCGAGCGTTCCCACCATCAGGGCCACCGAGACAAACAGGATGATGAGCTGTGAGATGGCGAGAGCGGGGGCGAGGCGTGTCACGAACGTGATGCCGATGCCCGAAAGTATAAATACGATGGGTAGGATGGCGGGGTCGGCGCCGGGCGCCAAGATGCGCACGGCGATATGTGCCGCGGCGAAGGCGGCAAAGAGGCCGATCGGCACGGCGAGCGTCTCAAAGGAGATAGCGGCGCCCGCGGTGAGCACGTACATCGCATACAGCAGGATGACGGGGAACGCCGAGGCGATGAGCAAGAGCAGCTCGGTGTTGCGGCGACTCATAAGCGGCACTCCCTTTCTAATTCTTATCGGAGGCTTCGGCCTCGGCGGACTGTTCGGCGGTTTTCTCGGAATCTGATTCGGAGGTCGATCCCTGATTGGTGTTGTCGCGAATCGTTTGCGCGTCGATCACCTGGCGGGTCTGCTCCTCGTCGATCTGGTGGCGGTACTTGGATATCGTGTCCTGCGCATCGTCGACACTTGTTTGCGGAATACCCGCCTTGAGGCGGTTTTGCGTGTCTTCGGGCAGGTCGGATAGCTTGATGCTGGTTTCGCTTTCGAGCCAGTGGAGCTTGAGTCCGAGCGGCAGGCCGCGCCAGACGGCGACATTGCCCTGGTAGGTACCCAGGTAGTACGAGCCGGTGACACCCGTGTAGGCCCAGATGCCAGCTGCCAGCACAAAGACGAGGGCCAGGATGGCGGCGATAGTAATGTTGCGGCGACGCACGCGCTGCGCCTCGCGCATAACGCCATCGTCAACCAGGTCAACGACTACTACGGTCACGTTGTCGTGGCCGCCCATGGCGAGGGCTAGGTCGA